>CAZKJV010000001.1:0-48351 GCA_964553175.1 uncultured Muribaculaceae bacterium
ATATTATATATTTTTTGTGAAATTTTTCCATTTGTAAACATTTTTTGCAGTATCTTAAAACTTTTTCTTTTGGGTATGCATTTTTTATTCATTTTTAGTACAATAAATTTATACTTGAAAAGGAGTTTAAAGAATGGAAAGATTTGTCGGTATTATCGGTATTATTGCTTTATTAGCTATGGCTTACGCTATGTCTAACAACAAAAAAGCAATAAATTATAAGACTGTTGGAGTGGGTTTAGCACTTCAAATTTTATTAGGGGTATTTATTTTTAAAGTTCCCGTTGGTCAATCAATATTTTTATGGATTGGTAAATGCGTAGAAAAATTATTGTACTTTGCAAACGTTGGTGGTGAATTTACATTTGGCCCGTTGTTAAATAATGAAAAACTTTCTTTAGTTTTCGGTAACGGTACAATGATTTTTGCTCTTCAATTGATTAGTGCAACAATTTTTATGATGATGATTGTAAATATTCTTTATTATTACGGAATTATGCAACAAGTTGTTACTATCCTTGGTAAAGCAATGAACAAGTTAATGAAAGTTAGTGGTGCTGAAGCTTTGTCAAACGTTGCAAGTTGCTTTGTTGGCCAAGTTACAGCTCAAATTATGATTAAACCATATCTTGCTAAATTAACTCGTTCTGAATTACTTTCTTCTATGGCAGGTTCTATGGCTTGTACCTCAGGTGCTATGATGCCGATTTACGCAATGATGGGTATTCCTATTCAATATGTTTTAGCCTCAGGTATTATGGCAATCCCTGGTGCTTTGGTTATGACAAAAATGGTTTATCCGGAAACCGGTACTCCGGAAACAATGGAAAATATTAAATTAAGCAAAAGAAAAACTCACGCAAACGTTTTTGATGCTATTGCATCAGGTGCTGGTGAAGGTATGATGGTTTCTTTGAACGTTGTTGCAATGTTATTGGCTATCGTGGCTTTGATTGCGTTACTTGATTTTATTTTAGCAACTTGCGGTGGATTTATTCATAATTTATTCCACTTAACAGGACCTATCATTGGTTTTGATTTACCTCATTTATCTTTAAAAATGATTTTAGGTAAATTCTTTGCAATCTTTGCATTGATTATGGGTACTCCTGTTCAAGATATTTTCAATGTAGGTGGCGTTATCGGTTTGAAAATTGTTTCAAATGAAGTTTTAGGTTACACAGATTTGATTTCTATTCAAAATATGATTTCAAATAAAGCGTTTGTAATCACATCTTTCGCTATTTGTTCGTTCGGTAACTTCGGTTCTATCGCAACTCAAATCGGTGCTATCGGTGGTCTTGCTCCAAACCAAAGAAAAAATCTTGCAAGATTGGGTATGAAAGCTTTGATTTGCGGTACATTTACTTGCTTTATGTCTGCTTGTATTGCAGGTATTTTAGTAGGTTAATTTATTAATTTATACATATAAGCACAAAAACGACTTCATCATAGATGAAGTCGTTTTTCTTATTAAAAATCTTTCAAATTAAGCGTTGAATGATGCTTCTGTTCCTGAAGAGTTGCCGTAACCTTCAAAAATAGTGTTAATAAATGCAACTTGTGGTTGTTGTTGCTGTGTTTTTTTATTTTCATCATCAAATTTAATTGCGTCTAAAGAACCAATTCCGCCAACTTGTCCAAACATTTTAATTTCTCCTCTGTGTTAATTACCTCTGCATGTATATAAAGTATTTTTTTTATAAAAAATTGCAGGCATGGAGTGAAATATGAAGAAATGTTAACAAAAATCTTTGTAAATATGTTTAATATACAAAAAAAGCCCTTTAAATAAAGGCTTTAGGTGTTATTTATAAATGTTAATTATTTTAATAATTCTTCTTCAACAAGTAAACAAATTAAATGTCCGAGCATCATCGTTGCTTCTTGAATATTTGGAGTTTCCTTTGATGGAATTTTTATAAGGATTGAGCAAATATTGTCCATTTCTGTTTTTTGCTCTCCTGTGAAGCCAATTGTTGTAAGTCCCATTTCATTTGCAACGTTAATTGAATTTACAACGTTTTTTGAATTTCCGGAAGTAGACAATGCAAAAAGTATATCGCCTTTTTTTCCAATCGCTTCAATTTGTCTTGAAAAAGCTTTTTCGTAGCTGAAATCGTTTGAAAGAGCTGTAATCAAGGCATTATTTGATGTTAAAGATAGAGCGTTAAATGCGTGTCTGTCTTTATAAAATTTTGATACAAATTCAGTTGCTAAATGGTCGCAATCACTTGCAGAACCACCATTTCCAACAAACAAGATTTTGTTTTCGTTTTTTAGAGCGTTCGTAATCGTATTTGTTATTTCTTTTATTTTGTTTAGGATTTCGTCGTTTTCTAAAATCTGTTGTTTTGTCGTTATCGAATTTTGTATGTAGTCTGTTATTTTACTATGCATGGCTTTTCTCTATTAATTCTACTTCGTTTCCGTCAGGGTCTTTTACGAATGCAATTTTTGTTCCAGAAAAAATTACGTATGGTTCGTATAGATATTCGTAACCCAAAGATTTCATTTTTTCTGAGAATTCGTCCATTGATTTAACAGAAAAAGCAAAGTGTCCGAATGCGTTGCCGTTTTCGTATCCGTTTTCAGGAATTTCGTCGTTAACTGTCAATTCGATTTGTGCTGTGTGTTCTTCGTCTTCTAAGTATATTAGTTCACAATCGTCTAATCTTTTCTTTTTAACGATAGACATGTTCATCAAATTTTGATAAAAATTTAATGATTTTTCCACATCTTTAACTCTAATCATTGCGTGTAAAAATTTCATTAATTATCCTTTCTTAGCATAACGACAGCATTTGTTTCTATTGCAAGTTTTTCCCCAACTGCGTCCATTTTTTCGTTTGTTTTTGCTTTTATTGAAATCAAGTTTACATCAATCATGAGGATTTTTGCAAGTTCTTCCCTCATTTTTTGAATATGAGGTTTCATTTTTGGCTCTTGAGCAATAATATTGCAATCAATATTATTTATAACATAACCCTCATTATGGATTAATTGGTTTGCGTGTTTTAGTAAAATTACGCTTGAAATATTTTTGTAAGCTTCATCAGTATCAGGGAAATGCGTTCCGATATCGCCCAATGCTAATGCCCCGAACATACCGTCTATGATTGCGTGGATTAAAACATCTGCGTCTGAATGTCCGACAAGTCCTTTTTCGTGAGGAATTTTTATTCCGCCGATAATCAAATCTCTATCGTAATCAAGTCTATGTATGTCGTATCCTAAGCCAATTCTATACATTCGCCCCTACTTTCACAAATTTTTCTACGGCTTTTATAAATCCGTCGTTTTCAACCGTATCTGTTACAAAGTCCGCTATATTCTTTAACTCTTGAACTCCATTACCCATGGCAACTTTTACACCGCCTGCTAAAAGTAGTTCAATGTCGTTGTTGTGGTCGCCGATAGTTAGAGTTTCTTCTTTTGAAATTCCAAGTGTTTTTTGAATACATCTTAAACCGTCGCCTTTTGTTGCTTCTTTGTGGCAAACTTCACAGAAATAGTCTGTTGATTTTACGATAAATAATTCAGGAAAATCGTTTTGAAGTTCTTTTGTTATTTTTGTAATTTTTTCAGCGTCGTTGTAATCAATCAAAAGAATTTTGTTTATATTTTTTAATTCTAAATCTTCAAACGGAGTTACACTGAACGGAATTTTTTGATGTGTTGCGTATTTTAGTGTAAATTCGTTTTCTTTTTCAACGTACAAATCGTCATTCATATATAAATTTACGTGGACATTTTTTGATTTTGTCCAGTCTAAAATTTTTCTTGCGGTTTGAGTTGGAATATATCTTTCATAAAGTACGTTTTCCTGTGGCGTATTGTCTTTTACTAATGCCCCTTGATAAGATACGATATGAGTTTGAAGCCCTAAAAATTCCGCAATTTTTTTTGCTGATTTGTGCATTCTTCCCGTAACAAGGACGATTTTTATTCCTGATTTTTGCAAATTATGAATACATTCAATCACCGCAGGATTAAATTCTCCGCTGTGTTTTAAAATCGTTCCGTCAATATCGGTAGCTATCATTTTTATTGTCATTTTTTATTTCCTTAATTAATAAAAATTATACTTTATATGCTCTTAATAGTCCGCATAAAGTTTTTGAGTCGTTAATTTCGCCGTTTTTTATCATATTGAATACGTCTTCTAGCTTGTATTCAAAAGCTTGGATAATTTCACCCTCATCAGGGTTAGGCTTTGTATATGTTAAATCTTTTGCATAGTATAAATATAATTTTTCATCACAAATTCCCGGGGTTGTGAAAATATATCCTAATGATTTCCAAGTTTTTGCGACATATCCTGTTTCTTCTTCAAGTTCTCTTTTTGCTGCATCGTCAGGATTTTCACCGTATTCAAGTTTGCCTGCAGGAAGTTCAATTGATACTGATTTTAGCGGGTATCTATACTGTTTTACCAATAAAATAGTGTTTTCGTCTTTTTCTGCAACGATAACAACTCCACCGGGGTGGCGGATTACTTCTCTAAAACTTTTGTGACCGTCTGAAGTTTCAATATCGTCGTAATCTACAAATACAACTTTTCCGTCGTAAACTCTTTTTGTTGATAATGTTTTTTCGTTAAAATCCATAAATTTTTCCTTATAATGCTTGTATTATTGATTTTATTTCTTCGCTTGAAACGTTTTTTAATGCAATTTCTTTATCTTGCGTTGTTAAATTTGCTGAAAGTTTTAAAGTTTCTAATGTTTTTAAAATAACTGTTTGATTGTTTGTTTCAAGTAGTTGTTTTAAAAGTTCCGTATTTTTAATTAATTCTATTGCCGATAAAACAAAATCGCTTTCGGTATTTAATTCTTTTTGTATAAAATCGTCTAAATTGTCATTTATGTTTGAGTTTAGTAATTTTTTTATTGCGTTAACTTCGTCTTTTGTGTTTTTGTCTTCGTCAAATAAATATTCGTCGTTTTCTGTTAGCAGATTGAATTTGTTTTTTGCAGTTAATAAAATTATAGCATTTTTTGAAGTTGGTTCTGAAAAAATAAGTTTTTCAAAAATCTCATACATTTGAAATGTGAAAACATCTGATAACGGAATGATTTCGCCTAAACCTTGCAAAATATTGTTAATTGCAAGCAAAGTGTCATTATGAAAATCTGTTTCTAAAAGTTCTAAAAAGCTTTCCATATAGCCGATTTCACAAGCAATATATTCAGAAACAGACGATTTTTTCATAATCTCAAAAATATTTTTGAGTGCGTTTTTTTCACCGTATGCAGAAATGAATTTTACGGCAGAAAGTACTTCAAAATCGTCATTTGAGTTTAATTTTGAAATTGCATCTTCAATTCCCGTACGTTCTTGCATTGATGAAAGAGCCGTTGCACAATTTATAGCAAGTGGTTCAAATTCAGAATATGCGTGTTTTTTTAAGTCTTCAATCGAAGCTTGTACGGTTTTAAAAGAAAAATATTTTGCAGAATATGTTTTTTCTTCATCTGAGCCGTTTTTTAGTAAATCGAGCATTGTTTCGTCAATACTTTCATCTGAATATTTTGCCAAAATTTCAGCAATAAATTCATCGTATGACGGTGAATAAAATTTTAAAAATTGCAATAAATTTTTGAAATTGTCCTTGTTGCAAGCGTTTTTTAAGCGTTTTGCAACGTTTTGTTTTATAAAATCAAACAAAAAATCGTCTTTTGAAATTAATTCTTCAAAAGATTTTACGTCAACTTCATCAATGATATGTGCAGCAGCTTGCTCATAATCATTTTGATTTTTGCCTGTAAGTTTTTTAATCCAGTCCATTATTAATCAAGATAAAAAGCAGTAATTACTTTATGTCCTTCTTCAGCGTATTCAATTGCACCATGTAAAGTTTTACTTGTGTGTGACAAGAAACAAATTAATTGGTTACAATCGTCAATAATTTCTCTGTTGCAAACTCTTGATGCGTCAGCAAGTGTCATCATTGCACGGTCTGGGTGTTCTACAATGTTTGGAACACCGATTAATTGGTCTTGAACGTCTGATGGTTGTTGACCGATTGTTTGAGGTAATATAACTTTTAATTTATCAGGGTTTGCTTTCATTGCACCACGGATTGTAGCTGCGTTTGTACCAGAAGAACCGCCTGATGTGATAATTGTGTTTCCTTGTTGAGCCAATGCTGTAACAAGTGTTTCTATAATTTGTTGGTGGGTTATTGCTAAATTTCTGCTGCCGATAACCGCAATTCTTTTTGCAGATTGTTGAATTGTTGCTAATTCCATTGCAAGTTCGTCTACTGTATCCGGTGAATCACTTGAAACTGAATCTAAATCATCAAGAGGTACCATGATTGAACCTTGTGAACTTTCATTGTCTTCGCCTAATAGTTTAATTGTTTCAATATCTGCCATTTTCCCTACCTTTTGCAAAATCATGTCTTTTTTATTATAATTATATTAACATAAAAATAATTTTGTGAATAGGGGATATGGAAAATATATTAGATAATCTTAACGAAAGACAAGTTGAGGCTGTTAAAACCGTAAAAGGACCTTTATTAGTGCTTGCAGGTGCAGGTTCGGGTAAAACTAAGGTTTTGACCTCACGTATTGCGTATCTTGTGCAAAACGGTGTTAAGCCTCGTGAAATTTTAGCAGTTACGTTTACAAATAAAGCTGCTAAAGAAATGCGTGAACGTTTAGGAAATATCTTAGGCGAAGAAACTGTAAAATATATGTGGGTAGGTACTTTCCACAGTATTTGCGGACGTATTTTAAGACAAGATATTGAAAATTATAATTTCCAATCAGGTAAAAAATTAGACCATAATTTTACTATTTATGATGATTCTGATTGCATGGCGGTTGTTAAAAATGCAATAAAAAAACTTAATCTTGATGATAAAGTTTACCAACCGAAATATGTTAGAGCTGTTATTTCAAACGCAAAAAACAGAATGGAAGACGCTCATCATTTTGCAACTTTTGCAAGAGATTTTAAGGCTCAAAAAATCGCTGCGATATTTGAAGAGTATGAAAATACTTTAAATAACAACAATGCAATTGATTTTGATGACATGTTAATGTTAACGGTAAAATTATTTGAACAAAATCCGGAAGTCAGAGAAAAATATTACGCACGTTTTCAACATATTTTAGTTGACGAGTTTCAAGATACAAATATTGCACAATATAAGCTTGTGAACATGTTGTTTACTAATTTATTATCTGAAATTCCAGAGGAACGTTCATTGTGTGTTGTTGGTGATGTTGACCAATCAATTTACAGTTGGCGTGGTGCTGATTACAAAATTATTTTAGGCTTCCAAAAAGATTTTTTAAATACAAAAATAATTAAATTGGAACAAAATTATCGCTCAACAGAAAACATTTTAAAGGCAGCAAATGCCATCATTGAAAACAATGAAGAACGTGTTGAAAAAGTTCTTTTTTCTCAAAAAGGTGATGGCGAAAAGATTTGTTATTACGAGGCTCAAGACGATTCCGACGAGGCAAATTATATTGCTGAAACAATTAAGTCAACTTGTGATGATGATTTTAACAAATATGCAATTTTATACAGAACAAACGCACAATCTCGTGCAATTGAAGAAGCCTGTATGGCAAACGGTATTCCGTACAGAGTTTATGGCGGTATGAAATTCTATGACCGTCAAGAAATTAAAGATGCTATTGCGTATCTAAAATTAATTTATAACCCGAATGATTCTCAAAGCTTTAAACGTATTGTAAATGTTCCAAAACGTGCAATCGGTGAAACTTCTATATCTAATTTGCAAAAATTTGCCGATGAAAAAGATATAAGTTTAATGCAAGCTATTGAAATTGTTGAAGAATCGGAATTAAATGCGAAAACTCAAACAAAATTGAAAGAATTTAAAGATTTGATTGATAAATTTAGAGAAGTTTATTCAAACTATAATCTGGCAGAGTTTTTAGGTTTAGTTTTGGAAAAAACAGGTTATATCAGAATGCTTCAAGTTGAGGGTACGCCTGAAGATGAGGCAAGAATTGAAAACTTGCAAGAGTTGATTAACGTTGCAACAGAATTTGAGCCTGAAGATTTAAACAATGTCTTGGGTGAATTTTTATCGCAAGTGGCACTTGTTTCTGATATTGACGGAATGGACGAAATTGCTAACAATGTTACTTTAATGACTTTACACTCAGCAAAAGGTTTGGAATTCCCGATTGTTTTCCTTGCAGGGCTTGAAGAAGGGACTTTCCCTCATCAAAGAACATTTAATTCTCCAAGCGAGGTAGAGGAAGAACGTCGTTTGATGTATGTTGGAGTTACAAGGGCTGAACAAAAGTTATATTTGACTTCCGCAAAAAGACGTCAAACTTGGGGTGAATATAAATATTACAATCCAAGTAGATTTTTAGAGGAAATTCCCGCAAATCTTTTAGAATCAACGACATCTTCTGATACTATTACAAGTAAGTCTACTTTTAAAAGTGCTGTACAAAAAATTAAAAGTACATCGTCTTCTTCGTTTGATTCAGACGGTTACGTTAGACCTACGATAGGTTTTGGGGCTAATTTTGTTGCTCCGTCAAGAAAAAAATATGAAGCACCTCAATATAATACGGTGAAAAGAACTCCTCCGAAAGCTTTTATTAAAAAATCTACTATAAACAAACAACGTGAAGAAGAAAAAATTAAAGCTTTTTTTGAAGATAATAAAATAAAACGAATGGTTGAGGAAAAACGTAAGAAAGAACTTGAGCAAGTTCGTTTGAAAGAAGAACAATTAAAACAACAAGCAGAGGGTGTTCAATATTTCTTCTCAGCAGGTGAAAAAGTTTTCCATGAACATTTAGGATTTGGTGAAATCGTTGATGTTATTGAAGTTGGCGAAAGTCTAATGTATACCATTGATTTTGGAAAAATGGGTAAAAAAGCAATGGACGCAAATTACGCACGCTTGAAAAAAGTTTAAATAACGTCATTTGAAGATAATAAAAATAAGATTATAAAATCATATCTTCAAAATTCATTGTGTCATTGTAGCTGAACATGTGAGTGAATTTGTATAGAGGTTCGGGCATGAAATATCTTGAACCAAGTTCTAGCATTGCCCTAACAGCTTCTTTACTATTTTTTATTAAGTGATTTGTTCTGTTGAAAGTTAAATTGTCAAAGTGGTTACAAATATGGATAATTTGGCTTTCTTTACCGATAAAATCACCTGATTTGTTCATTGGATAACCTGAACCATCGTTGTTTTCGTGGTGTTCCAACGCAACAAGTGCGATGTTTTCTGGCATGTGGAAATCATCTTTTAACATTTTATAACCGAGAACAGTGTGTGTTTGAATTATTTTTTGTTCTTGTTTTGAAAGGTTTTGTTTTTGTATTAAATTTGGATCAAGTTTTGTTTTACCAATGTCATGTAATAAACCTGCAAGAACGATATCTGAAACTGTTGCTTCATTCATTTCCATTTTTTGAGCGATAAATCCTGCAAGAATTGCAACATTCAATGTATGGCATTTTTGATATTCTCCGATAAGTTTTATTTGAGATGAGAATATAATTTTGTCATTACTGTAAATAATATCTTGTAAGATTTTGTCACGAATGTTCAAAAATAAATTTGCTGTTTCTGCATAAGGTCTTTTGTAAAGTCCTGTAATTGTTTCGTGATAAAACGCTTTTATTTTAATTTGGTTTTGAGGGTCGATTTTTGCTTTTTTGTTAATCGGACCTTTGTAATTCATGATGTTGATTTCGTCAACAATCGTGTTACTTTTTAAAACTTGGTTAGGATTCATGTTGAAATCTTCAACAACACGGTCTTTTTCTTGTGCTGCTTTTGAATATTCTTCAAAAATCTTGTCTAAGTCATTTTTTGTGTATTCAACTTCGTCGGTTTCTTTTTTCAGCGGAACATAATCTTTAACAACAGTATCTTCATCAGGTAGAATGTCTAATTGTTCTTCGTCATCTCTGAAAATCGTTGTTAAATGTTTTAATTGCAGTAACTTACCAGGGGTTAAAACTTCTCCTGCAGAGAATAACTTTTCCCCAAATTCTGTGTATATGTTGTATGGAAGAATTTTATAATTGATTAATTCTTCTGTCGTTACTGTTCTCATATTTTTATTATACACCTAATTCTAAAAATAATAAAGATGTTTACAAACAAAAAAAAAGCTATGAAAATTCATAGCTATTGATTAGGGATATGTGTATCGTCGTCTCTAAGGAGTATAGTGTTATATTAGCAGTCGTTTTGTTAAATTAAATCGTAGATATGTATGATTTTATTTTTTATTAAGTTTATATAAAGGCATGTAAACTCTGTAAAAGTTATGGTAAACTTAAGATGTTGGATTAAAAAAGGAGATTAATCATGAAAGTTCAGTTTAAGCATGTTCCTTTGGACGGCAAAGATATTACAGATGCTGAAATTAAAAAGATAATTAAAGAAAAAAATGTAAAATTTATAGAGTTACAATTTGTAGACATCAATGGTCAAGTTAAAAGTTTGACTATACCTTCAAGCCATATTGATAAAGCGTTGGAAAATGAAATGATGCTTGACGGTTCGTCTATCAAAGGGTTTAGAAGTATTGAAACTTCTGACATGTTCTTTTATCCTGACCGAAACACTTTCAGAGTGTTACCTTGGAGAGAATTTGACGGAACAAATACTGCACGTTTAATTTGTGATATTCACAACGCTGATGGAACTCCGTTTGAGGGTTGCCCAAGATGTAACTTAAAAAGAATGATGGCTGACGCTCAAAAATTAGGCTATTCAATGAACATGGGGCCTGAAGTTGAGTTCTTTTTATTCAAAAGAGATGAAGAAAATCACCCTACAACTGAAATTGTTGATAGAGCAGGTTATTATGACATTGGACCTGATGATTTGGGTGAAGATATTCGTGCAGAAATCGTTTTAACACTTCAAGAAATGGGCTTTGATATTGAAGCTTCTCACCACGAAGTTGCAGACAGCCAACATGAAATTGACTTTAAATATGCAGATATTTTGACTGCTGCTGATAACGTTGCAACATTTAAGATTGCCGTAAAAGCTATTGCAGCTCAATACGGTTTGCACGCAACATTTATGGCAAAACCTATTTACGGTATTAACGGTTCAGGCATGCACTGTAACGTTTCATTATTCAAAGATGATAAAAATGCTTTCTATGATGAAAATACTGAAACAAAACTGTCAGATGTTGCAATGTATTCAATCGGCGGCATGCTAAAACATGTTAAAGGTATCACTGCTGTTACAAATCCGACAGTAAACAGCTTTAAACGTTTAGTTCCGGGGTATGAAGCACCTGTATATTTGGCTTGGTCTTTGGCAAATAGAAGTGCTTTATTAAGAGTTCCTGCAAAACGTGGTAATGCAACAAGGGTTGAACTTCGTTCTCCTGACCCATCTTGTAACCCATATTTAGCATTTGCCGTTATTTTAGGTGCTTGTCTTGATGGTATTAAAAATAAAATTAATCCGCCTAAACAAGTTGAGGCAAATATTTATGCTCTATCTTCAAAAGATAGAAAAAAATATCATATTGATTCGCTTCCGGGTAGTTTGGCAGAAGCTTTGTATCTACTTGAAAAATCTTCAGTTGCAAAAGAAGCTTTGGGCGAACACGTATTTAAAGAATTTACCGAAGCGAAACACAAAGAATGGGATTCATTCAGAACTTATGTTTCAAAATGGGAACTAGATAGATATTTAGACAGATATTAATAAAAAGAACAAGGCGGATAAATATCCGCCTTACTTTTGAGAGGTTTTTATGATTGCAGATTATCATTTGCATACAAATTCCAGTGATGATTCAAAAATAACAATGACAGCTTATGTAAAAAGAGCGGTCGAACTTGGTTTTGATGAAATTTGTTTTACCGACCATGTTGAATACGCAATAAAAAGTAGAATTATTAGAAATGAGGTTGATTATTATCAAAAATATTTAGACTGTATTGAAAAACTTGATGAAAAAATTGCGGTAAAATTTGGTGCAGAGTTTGGAATTCAAACAGATAATATTAATTTTTACAATGATTTTTTTGAAAAATATCCGTTTGATTTTGTTCTTTTGTCTTGCCATACCGTAGGCGGTTCAGAACTTTACGACGGAACTTATCAAAAAAATAAGACTCAAAAAGAATATAACGAAGGTTATTATAAACAATTGTTAGAAGTTGTAAAAAACTATAAAAAATATTCTGTTTTAGCTCACTTGGATTTGATTAAAAGGTATGACAAGTCTTTATATCCGTTTGAAAAAACTTATTCGTTTGTTTATGAAATTTTAAAACAGGTAATTGCAGATGGTAAAGGGATTGAGGTTAATACTTCCAGTTTTAGGTATAAAATCGGAGATTTGACCCCGTCAGTTGATATTTTAAAATTGTATAAAGATTTAGGCGGTGAAATTATTACAATAGGTTCGGATTCTCATGATGTTTCTCAATTTGGGTGTAAAATTGCAGAAATTCATAGAAAATTGCGAGAATTAGGGTTTGAACATTTTTATACTTTTGACAAAATGAAACCGATATGCCATGATTTAATTTGTTAGTTTATAAAAACTTGACAAATTTGCGTTTTGGTTTAATATGACGGTAGAAAACGGTACATTAGGGATTGGAAAAATGGAATTTTTAAATTATTCTGCAATTGTAATAGGCAGTGGAATTTCGGGCTTATATTCAGCTTTGAAATTAGAACAGTTTTTGCCGGAAAATTCAAAAATTTTACTTGTAACAAAATCTGATTTAGGCGAAAGTAATTCGAGATACGCTCAAGGCGGTATTGTTGCGGTTTTAAATTCAAATACTGATGATTCTGTAGCTTCGCACGTTTCCGATACTCTCAATGCAGGTGCAGGGTTGAATGATTTTAACGCCGTAAAATATATGTCTGAAAATTCAGATGAGGTTACAAACGATTTAATCTCTATGGGTGTTGAATTTGACCGTGATGAAAATGGTAATTTGCTTTTCACTTTAGAGGGGGCTCATAGTGTTAGAAGAATTCTACACTGTAACGGTGATTCAACAGGTAGAGGAATTGAAAAACAGTTATCAAAACTTGTGTCAGAAAATGAAAATATAAAAGTTTTAGAAAATACTATTGCCGTTGAATTAATAATTGATGAAGATGTTTGCAAAGGGGCTGTTTTATTTGATGGCTTTAAGTATGTATTTGCACTTTCAGATTATGTTATTTTAGCAACAGGCGGTTTAGGTCAAATTTATAAAAATACTACAAATCCTCAATGTGCGACAGGTGATAGCTTTGCTCTTGCTTATAATGCGGGGGCTATTTTACAGGATATGGAATTTGTTCAATTTCACCCGACAGCTTTAGCGGTTGAGTCTTCGGACGCAAATTTTTTAGTAAGTGAGGCGGTTCGTGGCGAAGGGGCTAAATTAGTTGATGAAAAACGTAATCCGTATATGAAAAAATATCACGATTTAGAAGATTTAGCTCCTCGTGATATTGTTGCTCGTGCTAATTTTGAGGAAATGCAAAAAACTCACAAAGATAACGTTTATTTGAATGCAACTTTTATCGGACAAGAAAAAATTCAAAAACGTTTTCCGACAATTTCTGAAGTTTGTTTGCGAAACGGAATTGATATGGCAAAAGATTTAATTCCAGTACACCCTGCGGCACATTATTTTATGGGCGGAGTTAAGGCAAATGTTGACGGAAGAACTTCTATAAAAGGTTTGTTTGCTGTAGGTGAAGCATCTTCAACGGGTTTGCAAGGTGCAAATAGACTTGCTAGTAATTCTTTGCTTGAGTGTGTTGTTATGGCATATTCTCTTGCAAAATACGTAAAAAATAATTTCGACAATTCTTTTGTTGATAAAACAGAGAATATGGAGAAATTAGCAAAAAAATATAAACAAGAATTAGGTTTTGCGGAATATGATACAAAATCTTTAAAAGAAGAACTTCAAAATATCATGTGGGACGGTGCAGGAATTATTAGAAGTGAAGAAAGTTTGAAAAATGCTAATGCTCAACTTCAAAATTTAAAATCTAAGTTTTTACGTAGTGAAAAATGTTTAAATATTGAAGAATATGAGTTTAAAAATATGTTGATTGTTGCACAAATAATAATTAACTCGGCATTGCACAGAAAAGAATCCAGAGGGGCTCATTATAGAGCTGATTTTCCGCTTACAAAAGAAATTGCGGAGCATAATTGTATTCAAAAAGGACAAGGAGAAATAAATTTTGTTAGATAGATTTTTAATTGATAAACACGTTTTGGCTGCACTAGAAGAAGATATCGGGTTTGGCGATATTGCAACAGATAATTTAGCAAAAGAGGGTGATGTTTTAACCGCAAAATTAAACACTCGTACAGACGGTGTTTTATGCGGTACAAAAGTTTTTGAACGTGTTTTTAAGTTGTTATCAGAAAAAGCTGAGATAAAATTTTATTTCAAAGATGGTGATAAAATCAAAGCAGGTGATACCATTGCAGTTATAAATGGTCCTGCTGATACTGTTTTAAAAGGTGAAAGAACAGCTTTGAATTATATTCAAAGAATGAGCGGAATTGCAACAGAAACTAGAAAATATCAAGATGCAATCGGGGAATGCAAAGCAAGAATTTCTGACACAAGAAAGACTACTCCAAATTTCAGAATTTTTGAAAAATATTCTGTTTTTGTAGGTGGTGCTTGTTTGCACAGATTTAATCTTTCTGACTGTGCAATGATAAAAGATAATCACATCAAGCTTGCAGGTTCTTTAACAAAAGCTGTTGAAATGATTAGAAAAAATATTTCTCACACTCATAAAATTGAAGTTGAATGTGATACGTTAGAACAAGTAAAAGAAGCCGTAAATTGTAACGCTGATATCATAATGTTAGATAATATGTCTTATGATATGATGAAAGAGGCTGTTTCTATTATTGGTGATAAAGCAATTATTGAAGCAAGCGGAAATGTTAATCTTTCAACAGTTGGTGAAATAGCAAAAACTGGCGTAGATATTATATCTTCAAGTGCTATTGTTGCTAAAGCACCTACCCTTGATTTAGCTTTAGATATTGAATAATAAATTTTTGTAAAAAGGTTTTAATAATCACGTCAAATTATGGTTTTTGACGTGTTATTGTGTTAAAATTTTTGTAGCGAAGTATAAATAACATTTAAAAATAACGGCGGATAAGGGATTGTGTTAAATCCGATTGTTAAAATAATAAAATTTAATATCTTTTTGCTTGCAATTTTAGGAATATTTTTACAAGCGTTTTCGCCTGTTTATGCGATTGAAGATACAAATATAAATCAACAAAAATTAAAACAAAAAAAAATAAAAAGAGTTGATTTAAAAAAGCAAAAACCGTCTTATAATCCCGAATACGATAAGTATGTAGAAAAATTAGAAAAAAAATACACTTCGCAAATTAACTTTGACACCGTTTTAGAAAAAGCAAAGGCTCATTCTTATGATTTAAAAATTGCCGATTTTGACATTTTGATTTCAAAAACAAGTATCGTTAATGCACGTTCTGAATATTTTCCAAAATTAAATATCGGAGTAGGGACTGAGTATACAAAAAGTCTTAGAAATGACGGTATTTCAACGGTTTCTATCGGGGACAGCTTTATTAACCCTTATACTCGATTTCAATCAATCCTTGGTTTGACTTTGAATTATAATCTTTTTGATTTTGGGGTAAGACGTGGTAATTTGAACATCGCAAAAGAAGATGTTGAGTTGAAAAAATTAAAAGAGCAAGAAAAATTTCAAGAACTTACTTTGACCTTGATTGATACGTACGGCAAAATTTCAATGGCTAAAAAGCAAATGGAAATTTATCAGGAAATCTTGAAAATTCAGGAACAAACTTACGATATGACAAGACGTTTGTTTAACGCAAAAGAGGTTTCCAGTACTGAATTAAACGACCGTGCCGTAAATGTTGCAGATACTCAAAAGAAAATTGAGGATTTGAAAAAAATTACCGCTGAATCTTTAAATTGGTTATCTTTTTACACAGGTGAAGATTACGATTTGAATAATTTGTCAGTAAATTCAATGAAAAGACCTCAAATCAATCCTGATGAGTCAGTTGATTATACAAAAACAATTACTTGGAAAATTTATGAAAAAGAAATTAAGAAAAAAGAATTGGCTTTAAAGGTTGCAAAACGTAATTATTTACCGAAAGTGAACGCTTACGGTCGTTATTATATTTATGGTGCGGATACCAACAGTTATAGTGATAGTTTTGGGGATATAAAACCGTCAACGTTTACTGTCGGTGGTTCAATTAATATGGCACTGTTTGACGGTATGAAAAATTATTCTAATGTTCAAAAAGCTTCTTTAGAATTGATGCAAATGCAGGTGGAACGTGATAAATCAATCGCTCAATGGCTTGCAAGACTTGCAACTCTTCGCAGTAATATGATTTACATAAACAATGAAATTGAATGTAATGAAAAAATACTGAAAGAACTTTCGGAAAAAGATAAATCGTTAAATCGTTTGGCAACTCGTCGAATTATATCACCGATTGAACAAAACGATGCGAAAGTTCAATTATTAGAGCAAAAAATTGATTATGAAAATAACAAATTAAATGCTATTGCTATTTTGTACGGCATACAAACTTTGACAATGAATGAAGGAAATTCAAATGGAAAATAATAATTCTACTCAAACTCAAGATATTGAAAATTTAAAACGCAGAACAAATACAGGGCTGGCATGTCTTGATATTGTCGCAAGAATGAACAGAATTGACATTGATATGCGTGCAATTGTTCGTGAATACGGTATAGAAACTATCGATTTGCCGTCTGAAGAATTGATGAGAGTTGCCAAAAATGCAGGGTTTAAGGTAAAGAGAAAAAATTTAAAAATTGAAGATATTTCACCAAAATATCCGCTTCCTGCAATTGCTCAACTTAAAGACAATACTTACGTTGTTATTTTGGGTGTAAAAAAAGAAGAGAAAAAAGTTCTTGTTTTAAGCCCTATCAATTCTCAACCTGAACCGTTGGAAATTGCTGAATTTGAAAATCAAATTGATGGCGGAATTTTTATTCTAAAACACAAATTGATGACAAGTGATATGAAATTCGGTTTCAAATGGTTCTTTAGAGAGATTATGAATTACAAGAAAATCATCGCTCAAGTTTTGCTTGGTTCGTTTGTAATTCAATTGTTCGGGCTTGTAACTCCATTGTTTACTCAAGTTATTCTTGATAAAGTTCTTGTACATAGAACGATTTCAACTTTGAATGTATTAGGTTTTGCATTCCTTGTTGTTGCAGGGTTTGAGTTTTTATTAAATCTTTCAAGAAATTATATTTTTATTCACACAACAAACAAAATTGACGCAAAATTAGGCTCAAAACTTTTTAAACACTTGTTTAGATTGTATTTTGTTTATTTTGAAAATCGTCAAGTAGGTAATATTATTGCAAGAGTAAGAGAATTAGACAGAATTCGTGAATTTATCACAAATAAAGCGGTTACGGTTTTGATTGATGCGTTTTTCTCGTTGGTTTTCGTTGCAATTATGCTTGTATACAGCGTAAAATTAACTCTTATTGCTATAACTTTTGTTTCAATAATCGGTGTTATTTATTTGCTTGTAACTCCTGAATTGCGTGCAAGATTGGAAGAAAAATTCCAAATGGGAGCTATTCAAAACTCATATTTGGTTGAATCTGTTACAGGTATTCAAACTGTAAAATCTCTTTCAATTGAGGGTTCAATGTTCAGAAAATGGGAAGAAAAGCTTGGACAATATTTGAAATCAAGTTTTAATCTTGCTGTTATCGGTAATTTTACCGGTTCTTTGTGTACTTTACTTCAAAAATTAATGACAATTTCAATTCTTTATTTAGGGGTTATGCTTGTTATTAATAATCAGCTTACAATTGGTCAATTGATTGCGTTTCAAATGTTTGCAGGTCAATTCAGTGGGCCGATTTTGAGATTGGTAAATTTATGGAATGATTTGCAACAAGCGTTGTTATCGGTTGATAGAATTGGGGATATTTTAAACAGTCCGCAAGAAATTCAATCAAATGATGCGATTACTCTAAAAGGTGTTCGTGGTGATATAAAAATTGAAAATTTATCATTCAAATATAACGTTGAAGCTCCGTTAGTTTTAAGCCAAGTAAATCTTGATATAAAAGCAGGTATGAGAGTTGGTTTCGTTGGACGTAGCGGAAGCGGAAAATCTACTATTACAAAATTAATTCAAAGACTTTATTACACGACAGAGGGTACAATTTTTATTGACGGAATTGATATAAGAAACGTTAACCCTGTATGGTTGAGAACTCATATCGGTATTGTTTTGCAAGAAAATTATTTATTCTCAGGAACAATTAAAGAAAATATTGCTCTACCTCGTCCTAACTTGCCAATGGAAGCAATTATTGAGGCGGCAAGAGTTTCAGGGGCTCACGAATTTATTTCAAAACTTCCGAAAGGATATGACACTCAAGTTGGTGAACGTGGTTCAAGTTTATCAGGTGGTCAAAAGCAAAGAATTGCAATTGCAAGGGCTTTGATTACAAATCCAAAAATTTTGATTTTTGACGAAGCTACATCGGCTCTTGATTATGAATCAGAAAGTATTATCAAGAAAAATTTAGGGCTTATTGCACGTGGTAGAACAACGATAATTATTGCCCATAGACTTTCAACAATAAAAGATTGTGATTTGATTGTTTGTTTTGATAACGGAAAAATCGTTGAACAAGGTACGCACGATGAACTTATTGCAAAAGGCGGTTATTACAAACATTTATACGATGCTCAAAATAATTAGGAGAAAATATGGAAAATCTAAATAAAATTTTGAAGAAAATAATTAACTTTTTTATTCCGAAAGAAGATGATGCACACGAATTTAAGCCAATTCTTGCGGAAATTGAAGATAGACCAATGAATCCATTAGGACCTGTGGTTTTTTGGCTTGTAATTTCTTTTATGGTAATTTCAGCTCTATGGCTTTATTTTGGTAAGGTTGATGTTGTAATTACCGCACGTGGTATTGTTATTCCTGCAGGTGAAGAAAAATTGGTTCAATCTTTAGATAAAGGGGTTGTTTCTCAACTTCTTGCAAAAGAGGGTGATTATGTTAAAAAAGGTCAAATTCTTGCCGTTGTTACTCCTGCTGAACACGAGCCGGCTTTAGAGTTGAATAATTTAGCAGAAGAAGAAAAAAGTTTGATAGAAAGGATTAACGCAGATAGAGAAAGATTAAATGTTGCTTATGCAAACAAAAAACGCTTAAGTGAAGTTATGGATATTATTCCGCAAAGCAAATATGATGAAGTTATCGTTGAAATTTCTTCTTTAACTCACGAAATAAACAGTTTAAATGCGTCTTTATCTGAAGTTAAAAATAAACGTGAACAAATTGAAAAACTTCGTCAAGAATTAAAATCTCCGATTGATGGTTATGTTGGACAAATGTTTGTTCACACTGTCGGTGGGGTTGTTACTCCTGCTGAAAAAATTATGTCTGTTGTTCCGGACAAGGCAAATTTGCAAATCAAAGCAACGGTTTTAAATCAAGATATAGGTTTTGTTGAACCTGACATGCAAGTATCGGTTAAACTTGATACTTACAATTTTCAAAAATACGGTTTGTTGAGTGGGGTTGTAACGGTTGTATCTCCTAACAGTATTGAAGATGAAAGATTAGGACAGGTTTACGAGGTTTATATTAAGCCGACAACTACAAAATTGGTGGTAGAGGGTAAAGAACAATCTATGAAAATAGGTATGTCTACAACAAATGAAATAAAAATCGGCAAACGTCGGATTATTGAATTCTTTATTTATCCGTTAATAAAATATTTGGACGAAAGTATTAAAGTAAGATAATGAAAATTTGTTAACATTGGTAAATTTATTGCTTTGACCATGCTCGGTCTGATAATATAAAATTGGTAGATATTATATAAAAACAAGGTAGAAAATAATGGCACAATTTAATGATAAAACAACAGGTTTAAACGTATCAAAAAATTCTGATACAATGACAAGTTCGGTAAACGTAACCAAGTTAGACAAAGGGGTAAATAACGTTACTCTTATTGATTATAACGATGCCATGGTAAAAAAGGGTAGTGAAATAAGCTCTAGCCTTGCAAAAAATGAAGATTATTCAATTTACGGTGCTCCGTCAAAATGGATTTTGGATCAAGAACAACAATACAACAACTGTGGTGTTGAGAGTTGTTTAAATATATTAGCTACCGCAGGTTTATATGATATTAAAGACCAAAAAGAAGACGAGGATAAATTTACTCAATGGGCTATTACAAACAAATTTACTTCTGAAACCGGTGAAGAGCTTACTTATTGTGATGATTATCCGCCAATTGGTGTGTTGAATATAGAAGACGGTGGAACAGTATATGAGCAAAGAAAAGAGATTTTATCTCATTATGGCATAGAATCAAGTAGTCTTGGTGGTTATTACGAAGAGGGTTACGATTGGTATGTTGATCAACTTCAAAATGACCCTGAGATGAAAAATGCATATGACGAATATATTTTAAAAGTTGATGTGTATAATGATCTTATTGATGAGTACAATGAATTAGTTGCAGGTGGTAAAACAGAAGAAGCTATGGCGATGATTCCGGAGATTTTATTGGCATCTATGGAAGTTTATGCTTATCAAGCTAGTCTTATGAGTCTTGTTGTTGATTCTTGGAATGTTGAATTTAAGAAAAGTCACTCTGACGCAGAAGTTCTAGCAGAAATCGTTGATACGGTTAAAAGCGGAAAAGGTGTTATTGCGAGTGGTGATGCAAGATATCTATGGCCGGATTATGAAGCAGAAGAATATGTAGGACATGCAATTACCTTGTTAGGTGTTGTTTGTGATTCCGAAGATAAGGCTGTTGGGTTCTATATTCAAGATACAGGTAATCCTGCCGTTGGTTTTGCGTTTATTACAACTGAACAGTTGATGAAATTTATCACATCAAACGGTACGGATTACTGGAATGGTGTAATTCAAATGAATGTTACCAACGAAGAAATTAAAAGTTGGGCTGACAAATTAAGTGCAATAGGCAATAATGCAAATAATATCTTAATCGGTAATGATAACGAAAACGTTTTAAATGGTATGGGCGGAAACGACCAATTAGTAGGTAATGGCGGTAATGATACCCTTGATGGTGGTGACGGAAACGACACTTTAATCGGTGGTGAGGGTGATGACGTCTTAATGGGTGGTGCTGGAAACGATACTTATGTATTCAGTAAAAACTGCGGTAATGATACTGTTGATTTTGGTGTAAGCGGTTCTGATAAATTAATTTTCACTGACGTTGCTTTTGCTGATTTGAAATACGAAAAAAGTGATATGGATTTGGTTATTACTTATAATGAAATTCCAAATGCAGAAGATCCTTTAGTTGTAGATTCTACTGAAACTGTGACAATTAAAGATTATTTTAAAGGAAATAATCATTTCTTGTTAGTTGATGTTCAAGATAGTTCGGGTGATACAAAAACATTACAATCTTTGATTACAGGTAATATTCCGATTGAATTTAACGAAGATAAAGCAACTTTAGTTTATGGTACTTTCCTTGATGATGATATAACAGCACCAAGTACAAATGTTTATGACGATACGATTTATGGTGCAGCGGGTAATGATACAATCGTAACTTACGGCGGAAATGATTTAATTTACGGTGATAGTTATGATGAAGAAAATCCTTTTGTTGAACCGCTTGAGGGTGAAACTTACGACGATTACATTGAAGCTGGTTTAGGTGATGACACAATTTATGGTGAAGCAGGTAACAATACAATTGTGTTTAATGCAAATAACACAATTCAAGACGGTTTAACAAATTCAATTGTTGGTGACGGCAATGATGTTGTTTACTCTGGTCAAGGTACTGACGCTCTTGTATTTAAAGGGGTTAAGTATGAAGATTTAACTATCACTTTTGATGGTGATAATTTAGTTATTAAATATGGTATGGATTCTGCAAATCCTGATAGCACAGTTACAATTGTTGATTATTTGAAAGATGGAAATCTAACAAGTTCTGTAAAATATATCGTTGATACGGACGGTACAAGATATTCAATTGCAGATAATCTTTCGGGCTTTGAAATCAATGGTATTGCTGATGCAAAAAATGAATTAAACGGTTCTACTTTATCAGACACAATTACAGGTGCAAATTTTGCTGATGTTATTAGTGCAGGCAAAGGTAATGACATTATTCAAGGTAAAGAGGGGCATGACACTATCGATGGTGGCGACGGTGATGATATTATTGATGGTGGCGACGGAAACGATGAATTGTACGGTGGAAATGGTGATGACATAATCACTGGTGGAAAAGGTAACGATAAATTATACGGCGGTGCAGGTAATAATCAATTTATCTTTTCAAATGATGATGGAAATGATGTTATCTATTCTGGTAATGGAAATGATACAATTATTTTCAAAGAAGAAATAAAAGATAATTTAGTTTTTATCAATGACAATCAAGGTAATTTAATTATCAGATATGGTAATAATTCAGAATTAACAATTAAAGATTATTTCACAAATAGTGGTCAATCTTCTGTAACAAATATCATTGATTCAGCTGGAAAAAATTATTATATTCCTAATTTGTTGAAAGATATAGTTATGGAACCAAATCCGCTATATGACAACGATTTAAACGGTTCATTCTTAGGTGAAACAATCAATGGTAGTGATAATCGTGATATAATCCACGGCAATGGCGGAAATGATACTATTAATGGCGGTAAAGGTCATGATGAGATTTACGGTGGAAACGGTGATGACGTTTTAGACGGTGGCGACGGAAATGATGAATTGTACGGCGAGGCTGGAAATAACGAAATCTATGGCGGAAAAGGTAACGACACAATCAACGGTGGTGATGGTGAAAATAGAATTCATTTCAAAGTCGGTGATGGTAATGATGTTGTGCTTGTCGGAAAAGGCGTAGATACAATCGTTTTTGATGATTTTGAATTTTCAAAATTGGAATACTGCAAAGACCCATATTCAAATGACTTGATTATCAGATACGGTAATGTTGATGCTGATGGAAAATATACAGATTCTGTTACTATAAAAGATTATTTTAATACAAAAGTTAAAAAATCAATTTATAGAATTGAGGCGTTATATAAAACTGGTGAAGACGAAGTAATTACAAGAGAAATGAACTTTATCATTAATGATAAAGATACTGTTGTAAAAATTGAAAGTATTGATACTCAAGTAAATAATTTCATAGGCTCAATTTATAATGATTACATTGAGTGTGGGGATTATTCTGAATTTACGGGTAACACTTACAACGGCGGAAATGGTAATGACACAATCAAAGGTGGTATCAGAGAAGATTTAATCTATGGCGGAAACGGTAATGACGTTTTATACGGTGGTGATGACAGAGATACAATCTACGGCGGAAACGGTGATGACACGATTTACGGCGGAAATGGAAGTGATTATCTTGTCGGTGAAACTGGTGAAAATACATTCCATTTTGAAGCGATTGAAAATCCTACGAATGATTTGCATTTGTTGAACAACGATACGATTATTTCGGGCAAAGGTACTGATATTTTGTTCTTTGATAATGTGAAATCTGACGATTTGGAATTCTTCCAAGACGGAAATGATTTAATTATCAAATATGGTGAAACAGATGAAATAAAAGAAAATAACTCTGTTACAATAGAAAATTATTTCAAATACAAGGGAAATGTTTCTGTAAAAACAATTAAAACAGTTGAGGGACAAGACCCTGTTACATCAGAAGATATTGTAAAAGTTGCTGATTTACGTGCGTATATGACAGACAAAGTTTTGACTGTTATGGCAAAACAAGATGTTAAAAATAGCTTAGTCGGAAGTTATAACAATGACAAGATGACTGGCGGAAACTTAGATGACACGTTAAAAGGCGGAAACGGTAATGACACTATTCTTGGTGAAGACGGTAATGACAAACTATATGGTGAAAACGGTAACGACGCTATTTTTGGTGGAAACGGTAATGACTATATAGACGGCGGAAATGGTGACGATCTTTTACACGGCGGTGAAAACGATGATACGATTTACGGCGGAAACGGTAACGACGAAATTTATGGTGATGCAGGTGATGACAAATTGTATGGCGTAAGTGGTAAAAATAATTTCTATTTTACCTTAGGTGATGGAAATGATACCGTTTATGCGGGAAAAGGTTCAGATGTTTTGAACTTTATAGATGCTGAATTTGCTGATATGAAATTTATCCGTTCAGGTAATGATTTGATTATTCAATACAACGATGCAGGTGATACCGTTACTCTTGCAAATTATTCAAAATCATCAAGTTCATCTATTAAAAAACTTGTTGATAAGAATAATGTTGAATATGATATTCAAAACGCTATTACTGTTTTGTTTGACGGTGAGCAAGGTGAGAAAAACAAACTTTCTGGTACTTACATGAAAGACAGTATCACAGGCGGTTATTACAACGATACCGTAGATGGCGGAAACGGTGATGATACTATCATTGGTAATAGAGGTAATGATTCGCTTGTTGGTGGAAACGGTAATGACATTATCTATGGTGATAAGGAAATTCCGTCAGGTACTCCTGGTACTTACGATGATGACGATATTATCAGAGGCGGAAACGGTAATGATAGTATTTATGGCGGTTATGGTAATGATAAATTGTACGGTGATGCGGGCAATAATTCATTATACTTTAACGAAACTGATTTTGACGGTAATGACACTGTTTACGGCGGAAAAGGTCAAGATACTTTGTATTTCAAAGATTTAGGTATAGACAATTTGAAATTTAAAAGAAGTGGCAATGATTTAATTATTACTTATGATAATAACGGAACAAATGAAAGTTCTGTAAACATTGCAAACTATTTCAAAAACAAAAATTCTTCAGTGAAAGAAATCGTTACAACAGACGGAACCCACACAATTTTAGCTGATGATAGTGATATAGTTGTTGATATTCAAGGTAATGCCGATGCAAAAAATAAAATTACGGGTACATTCTTAAATGATGTAATCGTTGGCGGAGATTACAACGACACTTTATCTGGTGGTGACGGCAATGACGTAATCCGTGGCGGTGACGGTAATGATTTAATCAAAGGCGGAAACGGTGATGACACAATTTTGGGCGGAAACGGTAATGACAGATTGTACGGTGAAGCAGGAGATAACACATTTGAATTTTCTGTTGGAAGCGGACAAGACTTAGTTTATGTCGGTAATGGCTCTAACAAAATTAAATTTATTGATGTAAACGAGGCTGATGTTGTTGTTTCTCGTGATGGTAATAATCTTGTTTTATCTTATGGCACAGATGATAAAGTTACTGTTGTAAATTATTTTAAAACAAGTGGAATAATGAATGTAGATTGCGAATTTGCAGATACTACTACAAAGTCGTTGACAGAGATGTATAATGCTTCTGTTACTGCTACTCAAATGAGTGAAGCTGGTAAGGTCGTAAAAGGTACAAATGACAATGATGTAATTGAAGCTGTTGGCAATCAAACAATTTACGCTTATGACGGAAATGATATAATAGATACTTCTGATAAAAATACAATTGTCTATGCCGGAAATGGTGATGATACTATTAGTAATAATGGTGGTAATGACAAATTTTACGGAGAAGGCGGGACAAATATTATAGCATTTAAATCAGCTTTTGGTAATGACACTGTTTACAGTGGAAAAGGCTATGATATTTTAGAATTTGCTGAGGAGTTACACTCTTTGCGTTTTACAAAAAAGGGTAATGATTTAGTTGTTTCTTGCGAACATGATAGTAATTCTGTAACTATTGCAAACTATTTCAAAAACAAAAATTCTTCAGTGAAAGAAATCGTTACAACAGACGGAACCCACACAATTTTAGCTGATGATAGTGATATAGTTGTTGATATTCAAGGTAATGCCGATGCAAAAAATAAAATTACGGGTACATTCTTAAATGATGTAATCGTTGGCGGAGATTACAACGACACTTTATCTGGTGGTGACGGCAATGACGTAATCCGTGGCGGTGACGGTAATGATTTAATCAAAGGCGGAAACGGTGATGACACAATTTTGGGCGGAAACGGTAATGACAGATTGTACGGTGAAGGCGGAAATAACACATTTGAATTTTATTTGTATGCGGGTAGAGATACTGTATACAGTGGAAAAGGCTATGATACGTTAGACTTCAAAGAGTTGACACCAGGTAGGTATGAGTTTGAATTTTATAATGATTCTAAAAATAATCTTATTATCAGAGCTAAAGATGACATTGGACAATATGTAAATGAAGTAACAATTGCAAATTACTTTAAATTGAAAGGTGATACGTCAATAAAAGAAATAAAAGATAATACAAATACTTATTATCTAAAAGAAATTGACGGAAAAATTGCACTTGTAAATAAAGCTGATGAAACTCAAGTTATCCAAAAAGATATTCTATTAATCGGTAGCGAAACAAGTAAAAATAAACTTACAGGCTCATATCTAGACGATAGTATCAAAGGCGGAAAAGCTAACGATTCTCTATATGGCGGTGACGGAAACGACACTATTGAAGCAGGTAACGGAAACGATTACATCAATGCCGGTAATGGCAATGATGTTGTTTACGGTGATTTTCAAGATGTAACAAGTCTTATCGGTGGTAACGACAAAATTTACGGTGGAAACGGTAATGATACGTTGTACGGCGGTACAGGTCACGATAGTCTTTACGGTGAAAATGATAATGATGAACTTCATGGCGGTTTAGGTAATGATTATCTTGACGGCGGAAAAGGTGATGACGTTATCTATGGTGATGCTGGTAATGATGTAATCCGTGGCGGTGACGGTGATGATACGTTATACGGCGGTATTGGTGATGATAAAATTTATGGTGATGCCGGTACAAACTATATTCACTTTGATTTTGGAGATGGTCAAGATACTGTATATTCAGGAAAAGGAACTGATACACTTGTATTTGATGCCGTTGATGATTTCAACAAATTGAAATTCCAAAACTCAAATGGCGATTTGATTATTTCTTATAACGATACAAACGAATATGATAAAGTAATTCTTACTGGTTACTTTAAAACTTCATCATCTTCAGTAAAATATATTCAAGTTGGACCAGATGATGTTAATACAAAATTGTTAATTGAATTGTTGGCAGAAGACGGCAAATATATTCAAATGAACGGTGTTCAAAATAAAAAGAATTCGTTGAGTGGATCTACTTATAACGACAGTATCATTGGCGGAAATCTTGCTGATACAATTTCAGGCGGAAACGGTCACGATTATATCGAGGGCGGAAACGGCAATGATAGATTGTTAGGAAACGACGGTAGAGATACAATTTACGGCGGTGATGGTAATGATTCTATTGACGGCGGAGTAGAAAATGACTTGTTGCACGGCGGAAGGGGTAATGACACTATTCGTGGCGGTGACGGTGATGATGAAATCTACGGCGATACAGGTAATGATAAATTGTATGGCGATGCTGGTGTAAATACGTTCCATTTTGCTGTTGGTGACGGAAATGATATCGTATATTCAGGTTCAGGACATGATATCCTTGATTTCGGTGCGTTGGATTTGATGACTGATTTCAGATTTGTTAAAAATGGTAATGACTTGATTGTTTACTATGGTGCAGTAACAGGAATGGTTGATTCCGTAACTATTTCATCTTATTTCAAAGGTAATACTTCAATCAATACAATTGTTGCAAACTATAATGGAGAAAAAACAACTGTAGATATTAAAGATTTTGCAAAAATTGAAATAAATGGTTCTGTAAATAAGTCAAATAAAATTACAGGAACAAATACAGATGATGTTATTACAGGCGGAACTAGAAATGATACATTATCAGGCGGTGCCGGTGAAGATGTAATTCAAGGCGGTGCCGGAAATGATTATATCACTGGCGGTCGTGATGATGATGAACTTTATGGTGGTGCCGGAAATGATACGATTTACGGCGGTACAGGTGATGATATAATCGTCGGTGGACTTGATAATGACAAACTGTACGGTGATGCAGGCGAAAATACGTTCATTTTCAGAGATGGTGATGGTAGAGATACCATTTACTCAGGTAGCGGTACAGATACGCTAGAATTTGAAGGTATGACTGCAAATGATTTGAGTTTTGAATACGACAAATCATCTGGTAGTATTATCATTAATTATGGTTCAAGACGTTATGACTATGTTTATATCGATTCATTCTTGAAAAATAATGGAATTACTTCTGTTAAATACGTAGTTACTCAAGATGAAGTTGATCCAAATGCAAAAGTTACAACTGATTTAGTTGATTTGATTAACGATAGAATGGTTGATATTACTGCTATTGGTAAGAAAACAACTGACGGAACGTCATTAAATGACAGAATTATCTCTGATGATAAAGGTTCTGTAACTATTAATGGCGGAAACGGTAACGATTCAATCGTAGGTAGTCGCTTCAATGATACGATTTACGGCGGTGTAGATAATGATACAATTTTCGGTAATGGCGGAAGTGATATGATTTACGGCGGTGCCGGTGATGATGAATTGCACGGCGGTAACGGTGATTATAATTACTTGTATGGTGATGCAGGAAATGACACAATATACGGTGATGTAAATTCAAAATATGATTACTTATTCGGCGGTGCCGGTGATGATGAAATAAACATTAGTTCAAAATATTACACTGAAGCATACGGCGGTGAGGGTAATGATAGTTACTCAATTGATGGTATAATTCCTGCAAAAATCTCTGATAGTGCAGGCGATTCAGATGTTTTAAGTATAAGTGCCCAAAAAGATAAAATCGGTATCTTCTTTAATGTTGATAATTCAGGTAACATTTTTGCCGAAACTGATACGTCTGATTTGTACTTGTACGATACAACTAAAGTTTTAGACATTTTGGAACAAATGAAAGAAACTGAACAATTGCCGACAGATAAATTAGTTCAAATTGAAAATTATTTCGGAAAAGGTCATATTGAAGAAATCAAAACGACTGATGCTGATTACTTTACAATGGAACAAATTAATGCGGTAAAACAAGCAGTAACAACTTGGTTGAATGATAAAGGTTATATGACAACGGAAGATGTTCTAAAATCTAATGATGAAGCCTTGATTACTGAAATGCTTCAACAATACAATGTTACTTGGCAAAATCCTTAATCCGTAAATTTATAAAATGAAAGATGGCACTAGGGTCACCTAATGCCATCTTTTTATTTTTTAATAGTAGAAAATGAATTTTTTATTGTTTTATTATTCGTGTTATAATTTTTTTGATATGCTTATAAGTTTTTTGCAACAAATTAATAGTTTCAACGAATATTGTATGGATTTTATTATAAATTGTATACAATTTTTGCATATTCCTGAATTTTTGTTAGAGGCTATTGCGGAAAGCATTACTCTTATTCCGTTTTTGTTTGTAATTTTTGTTTTTATAGAAATCTTTGAAAATTATTTTGCTGAAAAAATTGAAAAGATTTCTCTAGGTTCAAAAGTGTGGGGGCCTTTTATCGGTAGTTGTCTTGCAATAATTCCGCAGTGTGGATTTTCTGTTATTGCAACGATGCTTTATTTAAAAAGATTTATTACTTTGGGAACTTTGATTGCCGTGTATTTGTCAACAAGTGATGAAGCTATTCCTATTTTATTGGTTTATCCTGAACATTTTTCGGTTATAAAAAATGTAATTTTTGCAAAAATTTTAATCGGTGTTTTTGCAGGGTATATTATTGATTTTATCTTTAAAACTAAATTAAATAATGAGCCTAAAGTCGTTGAAGTTTGTGAATGCGGTTGTTGTAATAATGAGATTAAAACCCCTGTTACTAATTTGTTTTTGCACCCTGTAAAACATACGTTGAATATTTTTGTATTTATTTTAATTATAAATTGTCTTTTAAGTTGGGCTTTTGGTTATGCAAAGGAGTCGCTAAATGCAATCTTTAACGTAAATCAATTTATTCAAGTAATTTTGATTTCAATTATTGGATTAATCCCAAATTGTGCATCTTCAGTTTTGATTGTAATGTTATTTTTGAAAAACGTTATTGGCTTTGGCTCTTTAATTGCTGGACTTTCAACAAACGCAGGACTTGGATTGTTGGTGTTGCTTAAAAATAATCCATCAATAAAAGACTCATTAAAAATAGTTTTAATCGTTTTTGTAATAGCGGTTTTGTCAGGTTTAATTTTGCAAATAGTTTAATTAAAAAAATGAATTTTTACTAAAAGGCGGATTTAATTTATTAAATCCGCCTTGTTATTATGTTTTAGTTTATTAATTCCATTTTGTTTTGTCTAAAAATAATTTTATTGCCTCTTTGAAATTTTTTGGTGTGTCCAGTGATTGCTCTGTACTTTCGTAAGTCGGAGTTATCGGTTTTCCTTTTAAAATTAGTCTTTTATATGACAATAAAATTATAAATATAATAACTGATGAGATGCAAACCCAAAGCATTGCAAGAACAAATTTGAAGATAACGTTTACATAGCTTCTTTTTGGTCTTGTTTGTTTTTTGATTTCTTGGGTAATTGGTTTTATTTCATCTTGAGTTGCCTCTTGGATTGCTTGGTTAGCGTTTTCAAGAGTCCCATTTACCGCTTGATGAACCAAAGTTTCTGTTGCCGGCTGATTTTGAGTTGTTTGAGTTTGTTGTGTTGCAACTTGAGTTTGTGCCGATTGTATCGCATCTGAATAAGATGTAGAAACAGGCATTGCATTTTCACCAACCGCAAACGACACTTGTTGTACCAAAATACAACTAAACAAAATTATAAATGATTTTATAAAATTATTCTTCAACCGTTGTTGCCTCATCTGTTTTTTTAGTTTTTGTTTGACGTTTAGTTTTTGAACCGCCTCTGTTTGGTCTGCGTGTTCTTTTTGGTTTTTCTTCTGTAATTTCAGGTGTTTCTGTTTCAGTTTTTTCTTCAACTTTAACTTCCGTAATTACAGGTTTTATTTCGTCTTCTTTTGTAATCATCGTTTCAGCAGTTTTTACGTTTGCATCTTCAACTAGCTGTTTTTTATTGAAATTACGTTTTTGATTTTTTTGTTTTTTGTTATCTTTACGTTTTTGAGTTTCCTCTTGAGCTGAAACAGATGGATTTTCTGTTGTCATTTCAATTGGTTTTATTTCCTCTTGATTATTTTCTTGAATTTGAGGTTGTTGTTGAACATTGTTATTTTGTTTTTTATTGTTGTTTTTCTTGAAACCGCTGATTGGTAATTTCATTTTTGCTGCTTTTGCTCTATATTCGCCCTCTGCTGTTGGAGATGCAAATTTGAAATCTTCAACGATATAGCCTTCGCCGTGGCAGTGTGGACATTTTTTTGCAAAAATTTCTGAAATTGCTTGACCTTGTCTGTGGCGAGTCATTTCTACAAGTCCTAAGTCTGATAATTGACCCACTTGAGGTTTTGCTTTGTCGTCTTCAATTGCAAGTTCAAGTTCTTCCATAATTGCAAGTTTGTCAACACGAGATGTCATATCAATAAAGTCAATGATAATCATACCGCCGATATTACGTAAGCGTAATTGTCTAGCGATTTCGTGAACTGCTTCAATATTTGTTTTTAAAATTGTTTCATCTTGAGTTGCAGAGCTTACGAATTTACCGGAGTTTACGTCGATAACTGTAAGTGCTTCTGTTTGTTGAATGAACAAGTAACCGCCTGATGGCATATTAACTTTCATATTTAATGCCGCTTTGATTTCTTTGTGTACGTTTGTTGCAATCAATAACGGTTCATTTCCTTTGTAAAGAGTTACTTGAATATTTTTGTTCATGTGCCAATTTTGTAATAAGGCTTGAACTCTGTTTAGTGCAAATGCAGTGTCAACAATGATTTCAGTAACTTCTTCCGAGCAAGCTTCTCTGATAACTCTGTATAAAAGGTCTTGGTCACGATAAATCAAGCTTGGTGGAGTTAGAGATTCTGCTGCAGTTACAATGTTGTTCCATTTTTCTAAAAGAATTTCTAAGTCTTCTTGAATATCAGCTTCTGATTGACCTTCTGCTTCTGTTCTAATGATTACGCCTACTCCAACAGGTTTTAATAAGCTGATAATAGATTTTAATCTTGCACGTTCTTTTGATGATTCAATCTTACGGCTTACGTTTATACCGGGTTCAGATGGCATAAGTACTAAAAATCTTCCAGGTAGGCTTATTTCAGTTGTAACTCTTGGACCTTTGTGTCCTGTTGGTTCTTTTACAACTTGAACAACTAATTTTTGGTTTGGTGAAAGTTTGTCTTTTAATGCACCTTTACCCATAACGTCTTGTGCGTGTAAAAAGCCCATTTTGTCTACGCCAACATCAACGAATGCTGCATCAATACTTGGCAAAACATTTTGAACTGTTGCTAAATAAACGTCACCTAATAAAACTTCACCACGATTGATGTAAAGGTCTAAAACCTTATCACCTTCCATTAAAGCACCAATGTTATCACGTTCTGCAATTACAATTTTTCTTGACGTAGGACGCTCTTTTGATGCGTAATTCTTTTTGTCTTTCATTTAAAATTCCTTTTCTTTTATAACTTCAAAAGATTTTCATCAAAAAAATCAAGTCGTTTGATATCAAAAACCATATCTTCGCAAATTAAATTCATTACATCATCTGCTCTAACAGCAGGAATTTCACTGCCTTGACCTGTTTTTAATATCAAATACAAGTCATCGTTTTCAAAACGATATGATTTAATCGACGATTTTATATTTGAAGTTTTTAGTAAACCTTTTTTGTTTTTCTTCGTGAGTAAAAGTTCTTCACGAGATAAAACCATATCACAATTATACCTAAAAGATTTTAAATTACAATCATCTTTTTTGATAAGTGATACTTTGTATTCTGCCCATTGTGCCGTGTGGTCAATTGCCGGAGTTCCTTTTTCAAGTTCTTTAACTGACAAAATATCACAGCCTGTCGGCAAAAATTTGCTTAGAGTTTCATTTAATTCTTCGCAAGTAATTCTGTTTAGTAGTTCAATGTCAACAAGTTCGGCATTACTTTCTAAAAATAACGGTAATGCGACCCCCATAGAAACTTTTGGTGTCGGGTTAAAACCTTGTGTGAATGCAACTTTCAAGTTAGAACGTAAAATAGCTTTTAAGAAAGTATTTTGCCAATCAAGGTGAGAAAAATATCTTAAAATGCCTAATTTTGTTACTTTTAAACGGTATTTGAATGTTTCAATTGTTGGTGCCGTTCTTGGGTCGATGTGTGCGTGTTCTTTTTTTACGTAACCTTTTGCCGTATAAGGTTTATCAAGTATTTTTTTGACTTTTAAGTTAGGGCAAACTCCACAATTTACGCACTTTTGTTCGCAAGTCGGTTGAAGATTAAATTCGTTACCTTGCTCAAATGCTTTTTTGTATTCTTCAACAAACCACTGTTTATTTACGCCAATATTGATGAAATCCCACGGTAATTCTTCCTCACTAGAAAATCCTGTTAAAGCTCGTTGAGTTATGTCAATACCGCATTCTTGGGCGGTTTTGTGCCATACGTCTTTGTTAAAATATTCACCCCACGCATCTAAATAACAGCCTTTTTCATAAAGTTTTTTGATATAACCGCAAAGGTCTGCACCACCTCTTGTTAAAACTGCTTCTATTTGTGATACTGATGGCTCGTGATAGTTTAGTTTTAGCCCTTTTATGTGTTTTGTTTTATCTTTTAAGTACATAACGTGAGCCATAACTTCATCTAAATCCATTTGAGGACAAAATTCAAATGGTGTAAATGGTTTTGGTACAAAAATTGATAATGTACAAGTTATATCAAGTCCGTGTTTTAGACCTTTTTCGGCTTTTAATCCTCTGCATCTGTAACGGATTTTCTCCATTAAAGTTGCCATTTCGTCCATATCTTCAAGTGTTTCTGTCGGAAGTCCTATGATAAAATAGAATTTAATTCTACTCCAACCGTTTTCATAAAGAGTTAGGACAGCGTCTAAAATTTGTTCTTCTGAAATATTCTTTTTGATTACATTTCTAAGTCTTTGGCTACCTGCTTCAGGGGCAAGTGTCATTGTTGATTTGCGAACTGATTGAGTAAGTTCTGCAAGTTCAAGGTTAAATCCGTCAATACGTTGACTTGGTAGTGATACCCCGATTTTCTTTTCGTCAAATTCACAACTTAATTCTTTTATAACTTCTTTTATATTTGAATAATCGTTTGAAGATAGCGAAAGTAAAGAATATTCGTCATAACCTGTATTGTGTACAAGTTCTTTTGTTATTTTTATAATTTCTTCTGCCGGGCGTTCTCTAACTGGTAAAGTAACGTGTCCCGGTTGACAGAAACGGCACATTCTTCCGCAACCTCGTCGGATTTCAACGATTGCTCTATCGTGAATTGAAGCTGAATATGCAATTGGGTGTTGGGTTAATGCTGTGTCGTAAGTTAGGGGTTCTACTCGTTTTTCAACGGTTCCGCCCACTTGTGCTGACCAAAAACCTTTTAATTTGCATAATTCTTCTATTTTTTGTTTTCTTGGTAAACCTTTTGTTTTTTCAAGAACTTCGCACATTTCAATAATCGCTTGTTCTCCGTCACCGATTACGAATACGTCAATAAATTCTGAAATCGGTAAAGGATTGAATGCACAAGGTCCACCAGCTAAAACGATAGGCTCATCGTCTGTGCGGTCTTTGTTTTGTACGTGAATTCCTGCCATATCAAGCATTTTTAATACTGTTGGGTATGCAAGTTCGTATTGCAAAGAAAAACCTATTGCATCAAAATCTTTAATCGGACGTTTTGTTTCAACTCCGTATAATAAATTTGGCTTGAAATCAGGTTCTGGGGCATAAGTTCTGTCCGCCATATAGTGTTCTTGTTTGTTTATTTGGTTGTACAAAATTCTTGCACCTAAATTACTTATCCCGATTTCGTATTTGTCAGGGAAACACATTGCATAGCGAACTGTTGCCTTATCAAAATCTTTGTTTGCTGAGAAAATTTCCCCACCAACATATTGATAAGGTTTTGAACATTTATGTAAGTTTTCGTGATATTCTTCAAAAAAATGCAATTTTATGCTAAACCTTCCGGAAAATATTTGTCAATTTCAATTATTGTGCCATTTAGTTTGTTGTTATTAAACTTTTCCATAAATTTGAAAAGTTCATCGTTTTTAACGTCATAGTTATACATCCAAACTTCGCCGTTAACTTCTCTCATAACACGTACGATATAATGGCAACCCTCTGCATATTTTTTTAGCAAAGATGCGTTAAATTTTTTGTTGTTTTTATCTTTATTGATTTTTACGTAATGAAAACCTTCAAAAAATCTTATTTGTTCAAGTTCTTCGTGTGTTAAGGTTCTGTTTACTTTTGAAAATAAATCTATAACTTTGTCGTTTTTATCTGTCATATCTTCCTCTTTTTATAACAATGATACAAAAAATATGAGAATATGTAAAGTTTGCAATTTTAATGTATAATGAGAAAAACGGAGAGATAAAAATGTTGCCTGTAATTACGGAAGATATGTCAGCAGAGGCTTTTTCAAAAATATTTAATGATGTGAACGGTTGGAGAAAAAGCATGATACATTATATAAAAGAGGAAAATCCCGAAGTTAATACTGCGATTATTACTGCGGCTCAAAAAACGGGTGCTGATCCAAAATCAGTGGCTTTGGGGGCGTATCTCGTTTATAATCTGTTAGAAACCGCATCTGCAGCGCAAGACAATATTTTTAATTCGTTTAACCAATAGTTATACACAAAAACTAAAAATGTTTATGCTATAATTATTTTGATGTATTACACTAAGAGAAAAGGAATATAGACGTGGAATTTTTAAGTGGATTAGTTGGAAATAACTCAATTCTTGTATCTGCGGTAATTTTAATTCTTGCATATATTTTTATTGCAACGGAAAAAATACCAAAAGTTACAATTGCATTAATCGGGGCTGCGGCTACGATGTTTTTGGGTTTGGTAAGTGTTGGTAAAACTTTGCCAGATGGAACTTTAGACCCTCATTATTTTATTAATTTTGTTGATTTTAACGTAATTTTCTTGCTTGTTGCAATGATGATTATCGTAAATATTTCAACTGAAACAGGTGTATTTAATTGGATTGCAAACGAATTATTAAAGTTTACAAAAGGACACCCTGTTAAAGTTTTAGTTGTGTTAGCATTTTTTACTGCAATAGTTTCAGCATTTTTGGATAACGTTACAACAGTTATTTTGATTATGCCTGTAACTTTTTATATTGCAGAAAAATTGGATATTAACCCTGCACCATATTTGATTACTGAAATTTTAGCATCAAATATCGGTGGTACTGCAACTCTAATCGGTGATCCGCCAAATATTATCATCGGTAGTGCAGCAGGATTTTCATTTATGGATTTCTTGAATGAATTAACAGGCATTGTTGCAATTATTTTAGTTTTAGTTGTTTTTGTAATGTATTTGTTCTTTAGAAAACAATTAAAAACAACTCCTGAAAAAATGGCTGAAATTGCAAAACTTGATAATAGTAATACAATTAAAGATAAAGTAGGAATGATTAGAAGTGTAATTGTTTTAGCACTTGTAATTTTAGGATTTGTAACTCACGATATGACACATATCCCAGCAAGTTTGTCAGCTATGGCAGGTGCAAGTTTCTTGCTATTGTTTGAAAATCCGAAAAATATTATCAAAGATGTTGAATGGAATACAATTTTCTTCTTCATGGGTTTATTCATTATTATTGGTGGTTTAGAGGCATCAGGCGGTATTGCATTAATGGCAAAATGGTTATTAGATGTAACAAATGGCTCTGAAACTGCAACTGCAATGGTAATCCTTTGGGGTTCAGGTATTTTATCTGGTATAATTGATAACATTCCATACACAGTAACTATGGCACCTATGATTGCTAATATTCAATCAGTTATGGGGGCTGAATATGCTCACCCACTATGGTGGTGCTTGTCTTTGGGTGCTTGCTTAGGTGGAAACTTAACTATCATCGGTGCTGCGGCAAACGTAATTGTTTCTGAATCGGCAGCGGCAAGAAAACACCCGATTACGTTTATGCAGTTCTTGTTATATGGTTTTGTTACTGTATTTATCTCATTGACTGCGTCAACAGTTTACATCTATTTTAGATATTTAGTTCACTAAAAATAAAAAGTCGGAAGAAATTCCGACTTTCTTATAATTATTAAAAATAAAGGTTAAAATAAATGATTACAACAGAAAATGTTACAGTAAAATTCGGTTCAGAACCACTTTTTGAAAATGTTAATATAAAATTTTCGTCAGGAAATTGTTATGGTTTGATTGGTGCAAATGGTGCAGGAAAATCAACATTTTTAAAAGTTTTATCGGGTGAATTGGAACCTACTTCAGGCGAAGTTCATATCAAAAAAGGTCAAAGAATTTCAGTTTTAAAACAAAATCACTTTGAATTTGACGATTTTTCCGTAATGGATACTGTTATAATGGGCAACAAACATCTTTATGAAATTATGAAAGAAAAAGATGCTTTGTATGCAAAACCTGATTTTAACGATGAGGACGGGTTAAGAGTTGCACAGTTGGAAACTGAATTTGCGGAAATGGACGGTTGGCAAGCGGAAGCTGATGCAGGTTCATTGCTTGCTGATTTAGGTATTCCGTCAGAACTTCATTATAGTTTGATGAAAGATTTGTCAGGTAGTGAAAAAGTTCGTGTATTGCTTGCTCAAGCGTTGTTTGGAACTCCTGATATATTATTGATGGACGAACCTACAAACCACCTCGATTTGAAAACAATTACTTGGTTGGAAGATTTTTTGATAGATTTTCCTAATTTGGTTATTGTTGTTTCGCACGATAGAAAATTTTTAGATAGAGTTTGTACTCATATTGCGGATATTGATTTTAGAAATATTACTTTGTACACAGGTAATTACGCTTTCTGGACTCAAGCCAGTGCTTTGATTATGAAACAAAAAGAAGAACGTAACAAAAAAATTGAAGAAAAAGCTGAAGAATTTAGAAAATTTATTGCAAGATTTAGTGCAAACGCTTCAAAAGCAAAACAAGCAACTTCAAGAAAAAATATGCTTGAAAAATTGACGCTGGAAGATATTAAACCGTCAACAAGAAAATATCCAAGTATTAATTTTAAATACTCAAAAATTCCAGGTAAAGATGTTTTGCATATTCAAGGGTTGAATAAATCTTTAAATGACGAGCTTTTAATTAAAAATTTCTCACTTGATGTTGTTCAAGGTGAAAAAATTGCATTTATTGCTCAAAATCCTATCATTATTTCAACCTTGTTCAAAATGTTGGCTGGGGAATTAGAACCTGATAGCGGTGAAATCAACTGGGGTGTAACTGCAACACGTTCTTACTATCCGAAAGAAAATGGTCATTTATTTGATACAAATTTAGATTTAATCAAATGGTTGGGACAATATTCTCAAGAGCAACATATAAGCTATTTGAGGGGATATTTAGGAAGAATGTTGTTCTCGGGTGAAGATGCTGAAAAATCCGTAAATGTTCTTTCAGGTGGTGAAAAAGTTCGTTGTATGTTAGCAAAAATGATGATTGCTGAAAGTAATGTTCTTATTTTTGACGAACCTACAAACCATTTGGATTTGGAAGCGATTACCTCTTTGAACAATGCGTTAATTGATTATACGGGAACAGTTTTATTTACTTCTCAAGATTATCAATTTATTCAAACCGTTGCAGATAGAATTGTTGAGATTTCACCGTATGGTTATATTAATTTCCAAATGAAGTACGAGGATTATTTGAATAGTCCTGATATTCAAAAACGTCGTGATTTAATGTATAACAAATTTGCAAATTCAGGTAAAAAATAATGCTTATTGAAGATTTTAAGCTTGAAAATTGGATAAACGAAAGAGAAAAGCTTTCGTTATATGATTTGTCAAATACGTGTATTTCTCCTTTGACTTTAAAAGAATTAGGGCAAATTTCTGATTGTGATTTTGATGGTTTGTTTGATATAAAGTTAAATTATGGGAAACTTTGGGGTTCTGATAATTTAAAACAGGCTATTTCAAATTTGTATGAAAATCAAAATTTTGAAAATATAACGGTTACTCTAGGCGGTATCGGGGCAAATAATTTAGTCTTAAAAACTTTGATAAATAAAGGTGATAAGGTTGTTTGTGTTTTACCTTGTTATCAACAGTCTTATTCTTTGTCAAAGTTTTTTGGTGCCAATATTGAATTGTTTTTCTTGAACGAAAATGATTGGTCTTTGGATAAAGAAAAATTTAAAGAAATTGTTGGAAGTGACACAAAATTAATTTGTTTAACCACTCCGAATAACCCGACAGGAAAATGTCTTTCCAAGGACGAGGTTGAATTTGTTATTCAAACTGCAAAATCTTGTGGAGCTTACATTTTTGCAGATGAAGTTTACAGAGGTTTAAATCATTTTGGAAATCCTTATTCAAAATCTTTTGCGGATTTGTACGAAAAAGGAATTGTAACAGGTAGTATGTCAAAGGCATATTCGCTTGCGGGTATTCGTTTAGGGTGGGTTGTTGCAAATTCTGAGATTATAGACAAAATTAATTTGAATCGGGAATATAATACGATTAGTATAAGTGCGTTAGATGATTATGTTGCAACAGTTGCACTGAATAATCAAGAAAAAATTATTGCACGTAATTTGAAAATAATTGAAAGTGGTAAAAAATTAGTTAAAGATTTTATTGAAAATAATCCAAAATTATCTTGGGTTGAACCTGATTCCGCAACTATTTGTGCCGTAAAATATGATTTAGATGAAAAATCAGAAATTTTTTGTGATAAATTATTACAAAAAACAGGTGTTTTAACAATACCTGCAAGTACTTTTGAATACGAAAAGTTTTTCAGAATTGGTTTTGCAATGGAGAAAGAATATCTAAAAGAGGCTTTAGAAAGAATTTCTGATTTTATTAAAAGAACTTACTAATAAAACTTTTTAAAAATCCTTGTTTTTTAGTTTGTTGTTTTTGAGATAAAAGGTTATGTGCGTGCATTTCTTCAAATTCAGAACCCATATTTGAACGCAAATAATCTACAACTGCTTTTGAACGTGCTTCTTCTGTTGGGTATTCAGCTCTGATTTTGTCCAATTCACCATAATCTATGAATTTTCCGCCACAGCTATAACAATCGTCAATGATAACTTGACCTTTTATGCTTGTTGAATTTTTAACCATTTTCATTCCGCAAGCAGGACAAATTCTTTTATATGTTTCGTCAACTTTTTCAAAAGTTTTTCCTTCAAGTGTTTTTTTTATTTCGTCTATTGATTCTAATTTTTCATCAAATTTTTTAAACTCTCTGTTATCAAAAAATATTCCGCCACAACCGTTTGTACATATATTTAAAAAACAGTTGTTTTTTTCTATGAATATTTTTTCCATATCTTTTCCGCAAGCCGGACATTTTAAAGTTTTTGTTGAATCTGCCATGTTTTATCCCTTTTTGTATGGTTATATTGTAGCATAAATTTTTATGTGAATTGTTTTACCTTGTCTATGTCGTTTAAAACTTTTTCAAAACCGTCGGTATCTTTTTTTGTTAGAGTTTCTAATGTCCAGTTTAAGTTCTTATTTAATTTTGAAAGAATTTTAGCCCAATCATAATCCCCGAAACCTATGTGGTAGTGAATATCTATCCTATCATTAAAAACACCGTCGCTTAAGTGGTAAGAGCTTGGGTTTAGTTTTAAAAATTCGTCCATATATTCAAATTGGTCAATATTTTGTGATACAGCAGAGCAAAATGCGTGTCCGATGTCAAAATTAAACTCGCACCCATAGTTTTCCATGATGTATTTTATTTCTTCAACTGTCGCCCCTCTGCAAACCATTGTATCCGGATTTCTAGGAGCTACAAAAGGTTTGTTTTCGATACGCATTTTATAGGGTTTTATCAGTTTTAATTGTCTTACAATTTCTTCGGCATTTCCGTCCATACCGCCGTGAACTACAGTGTATTCTGCATCTAAAGTCTTTGCGTAAGTGTCTACTTGTTCGTAGATTTTTTTGTTGTATTCAAAATATGATTTATCTGCAAGGTTAATTCCTTGGCTAAAATGTGGGGCGTGAATTGTGAATTTTATGCCATATTTTTCTTTTAATTCTACCCATTTTGGTAATTCTTCCATTTTATCGGGGTATACGTATAACTCAATATAATCGTATAAATCTCTGTATTTGATTAGATTTTCTTTATAAGGTTCTATGTTGTTTGCAAATTGTTTTATTCCGATTTTCATTATTCACCGATTAAATTTTTTACGTAATTAAAATATTCGTTATTGCCGTAGTTTTCAATATTTTTGCGTAATTCGTCTTTGCTAATGTATTTCATTCTGTATGCAATTTCTTCAAGGCAAGCAATTTTTATCCCTTGGTTTTCTTCAATTGTTTGAACGTATTGAGATGCTCTAAGTAGTGAGGCGTGAGTTCCTGTATCAAGCCAAGAGAAACCTCTACCTAATTTAACGGCGTTTAATTGTTTTTTTTCAAGATAAATTTTGTTCAAATCTGTTATTTCTAATTCGCCTCTTGCTGATGGTTTTAAGCTTTTTGCGTATTCTACAACTGAATTATCGTAAAAATATAGTCCTGTAACTGCGTAATTTGATTTTGGAGTTTGAGGTTTTTCTTCTATTGATAAAATCTTTCCGTTATCATCAAAATCAACTACCCCAAATCTTTCAGGGTCACGAACTTCGTACGCAAAAATTGTTGCTCCGCCCTTTTTCTTTATGCATTTTGAAACAAATTTTAATTGTCCTGAAAATTTTGGACCATAAAAAATGTTATCACCTAAAATTAAAGCTACATCGTCGTCTTTGATAAAATCTTCACCTAAAATAAATGCTTGTGCAAGTCCGTCAGGTGAGGGCTGTTCTTTGTAACTGAAATTTATACCGTATTTTGAGCCGTCGCCAAGAAGTTTTTGGAAATTAGGTAAATCTTGAGGAGTTGAAATTATTAATATATCACGAATTCCTGCAAGCATTAGTACAGAAATCGGGTGATAAATCATAGGCTTGTCATAAATTGGTAATAATTGCTTTGAAATTACCATTGTAGACGGATAAAGTCTTGTTCCGTTTCCGCCTGCAAGTATTATACCTTTCATAAAATTCTCCTTGGTTAGTTTTATTATAACCTAAAATTAATCATCTACTCTTAATTGCAAATAAGATTTAAGTGATTTTTTCCAGCTTTCGCAAATTTGATTGTTTTCCATTGTCGAAAATAAAGGTCTTTTTGCAGGTCGGTTAAATTCTTCTGTTGTGCAAGGAACAAGGTTTACCTCTATGTTTGAAAGTTTAAATATCTCTTTTGCAAAATCATACCAAGAGGTTTCACCACTTCCACAAATGTGATAAATTCCATAATCTGGAGTTTCTTCAATTAAATCACAAATGGCTTCAGATAAAGTAATAGTCCAAGTTGGACAACCGATTTGGTCATTTACAACTTTTATTTCTTTTTTGTTTTCGTTTGCAAGTTTTAGCATTGTTTCAACGAAATTTTTGCCGTGATGACCGTAAAGCCAGCTTGTTCGGATTATATAAAATTTTTCGCAAATTTTTCGAACAATTTTTTCTGCTTCAAATTTTGTTTTTCCGTATGTGTTTAATGGATTTGGTAAATCTGTCGGTAAATATTTTTCTTTTTTAACTCCGTCAAAAACATAATCCGTAGATATAAATATTAATGTTGCATTGATTGATTTGCAAGCTTTTGCAATGTTTTCAGTGCCTTTTACATTGATTTTTTCTGCAACATCTTTTTCGGTTTCTGCCATATCTACATTTGTGTATGCCGCACAATGGATTACAATATCTGGATTAACTTTTTTTAAAGTGCTTTTTGTTTGAATTTCGTTTGTAATATCCAAATTTTCAATGTCTGTTTCAATTATTTCATCAACAAAATCTAAATCTTCCAAAATAGGACACAAATCTTGTCCTAACATTCCGTTTGCACCTGTAACCAATATTTTCATTTTTGAGTTCTTTCTTTTTTGTTTTTTATTTTTATTTTTATTCGGTAATTTCTGCTTGTTGTAAGGCGTTTTCTATAAATTCTATTCTTGCTAAATCTTCTTTATAGTTCGTTTTTTTAAATTTGAGGGTTTTTAATTCAAATTCTAACGCTTTTTTTAAATTATCTTCAGTCAAATTTTCTTTATTAAAGATAACTTTTCTTGTTTCTATGAAAGAAAGATAAGGAATTTGTTTTATAAAATCTACGGCTTGAGCGTTAATTTTTCCGCCGATAATTAATTTTTTATTGTTTTTTTTACAAATTGCAGATATTTTTTTGCAATAATTTAAAATTTGTTCATCGTTTGCGTTTTCAATTTCTAAAGAATTTTTTAAATCACTTCTGCCAACAACAAAACCTGAGATTTTTTTATCACATTTTTTTAAAATTTCGTCTAAGTTTTCAAATGCTTGCTTTGTTTCAATATTTATCAATAATTCAGGATAACCTTTGCTGTACACTTGATTTACGCACATTAAAAATTTTTCAATGGCATAAGGTGATTCAACCATAGGTGCAACAATTTGTGTTGCGTGAAGTTTTTTGCATCGGTGTAAATCGTGAATTGATGATGCTCCGCCAAGTTTTACGCATAAATTCATATCTACTCTGTGAACGAGTTCTGCAAGTTCAAAAGCGGTTTGTTCTTCGTAAAATTCGCTTTCAAACTCTAATTTTATGCCGTTTGCACCTAATTTTTTTAGTTCAATTAATTCTTTTAACATTTTAGTATATACTTTTTACCAAATTTTCCGCAATTTTTATGGCTTGAGCCTCTTGCATGTTACCATATAAATAATCTTTTACAATTTTTCTTGCGTAAGAACCAATTGCAACTCCGTTTATATCAACGTCGCATAATTTTGCAAGTTCTTTTGATTTTGAATTTGTTCCACCTGAAAGAATTATGAATGCAGGTAGATTTTCTTTTTGGATTAATTCTGCTGTTGCAACGGCTTGGAGTGTTGTTTTAAAGTCATTTTCACCGCCACTCATCGGAGAACCGTCTGCTTGAATTATTGTTGAAAAATCTTCTCTGTTTTCAAGCATTTTGTTTAATCTTTTTATAACTTTTTCGTTTGAAAGTTTTGCTCTGTCTATGCAAATGCTTAAAAATCCGTCAAAATTATTGTTTAAAATTTCCCATTTTTCCATAACCTCAGTTTCGTTGTCGCTAATTGCGTGAAATTCAATACAATCAACGCCTTCTTTGATTATTTCAGGGATAATTTTGTTTAAATCGGTTGGAAAATTTTGCGTAGAGATTGCGTTTTTCGGACAAATTTTTAAACATTTTGAACAACCGATACATTTTTTTGTATTAATGGTATTATTTTCAATTGCATTTTGTTCGCAAAAGTCTTCGCATTTTTGACAATTTATACATTTCTCGTTATCAATAAACGCTTTGTTTACGTGAGGGTCGCCTTTTATTCCGACAGATACACAAATGAATCTGTTTTGGGTTATTCCAGCTTGTTCTAACCCTTTTTTTGCTGATTTTATAACGTCAATATTTGCAGAAACATCAAAAATATTGCAACCTGCTTTTGAATACAAATAAACTAATTTTTCGACTTCTTCGGTGTTCTCGTTTCCAGCTCCACAAACGAGTTTAAAACATTTTTTTGACTGTAAAACTTTTGCTAAATCTCTATTTGAATGCACCTTGAGTCCTTGAAACTACGTTTCCTTTATTGTCTAAAATTCGCCAATAACCATTTGACAATACGTTTACAAGCCCTTTAAATTGAACTTCTTCGTATATCGGAGAAATTGATGTTAAGGCATTTTTTGAGTAGAAAATTACGCCGTATCTGTTGTCAATTCTTGTTCTGAAGATTAAAATATTATCTTTTTCACATTTTTGTTCGTTAATTAGTTCTACTTCATCGTATAGAGGTTCTGAAATTACGTCGCCACTTTTTAAATCGATTAATCCAAATTTGTTGCCTAATGTTGTTTTATAAGATTTTTTATATGGTTGGATTGTGTGATATTTTGGTTTTATTACCGTAATTTTTCCGCTTTTATAGTTTAAAAGACCTTGTTTTTTGTTTGAAATTATTTTCCAGTTGTAAGAATCAAGTGGAATAATTTCTGTATAAATTGCAGGTACGATTGCTTTTGCATTTTTTAAATCATATAAACCTACGTATTTATGCGTTTTTACGAGTACAATGTCTGCATTTTTTGTTTGTTCAAAATTTTCAAATTTTGTAGGTGCTAACATTCTTCCTTTAGCGTTTACAAGTCCTTTTCTGCCGTTTCTATATGAAATATAAATTCCGTTTTTGTTGTCAAAAATTGAAAAATCATCGTAAACAGGGTTTGTTAATTTTTGGTTATCTTCGTTTATTAAACAGTATTTTGCACCTTTTTTTACTTTATAAAGTTTTTTTGTTGTAATACCGTCTTTTGTGCTAATAGTGTATGTTGCAAATACATTTTTTGGTAAATTTTTTTTTGCAAGTTTTGTCATCTCTGAAAATTCTGAAGCTTTATTGTTTGTTTTTACTGTCAATGACGCTCTTGCTGTTTCAAGTTCTTGCGGAACTTTGTCAATAGAAACAGTGTTTTGGATATTCATTGTTGTATTGGTTGACATTTTTTTTATTTGGTTTTCTGTAAAATTATTGAATTTATTGGCTTTTATGGCAATAAAACTTAAGAATAAAAATAATAGAAAATATACTAAAATTCTTGATTTTTTCATAATAACTCCGTAAAATATAAAAATAATACTAAAAATAATTTTTACTGTCAAAGGTATATTTTAAGTTTTTATGCTATGATATGAAAAAACATGAAAAGGAGAATTTTATGAGAATTTGCGTTGTCGGAACAGGTTATGTAGGACTTGTAGCTGGAACATGTCTTGCCGAAATGGGGAATAAAGTTATTTGTGTTGATAACAACGAAGAAAAACTTGAAAAACTTAGAAATGGCGTCGTTCCGATATACGAACCGGGGCTTGAAGAATTGATTAAAGTAAATGTTGCAGAAGACCGTTTGAGTTTTTCCAGTGATTTAAAAACTGCCGTAGAAAAATCTTTAGTGTGTTTTATTGCGGTTGGAACTCCTCAAGGTGAAGACGGTTCAGCTGAATTGAAATACGTTTATCAAGTTGCAAAAGACATCGGAAAATCAATTAATAATTATAAAGTAATCGTTGATAAATCGACTGTTCCTGTTGGTACAGCAGACAAAGTTACAGAAATTATTAAACAAGAAACAGCACACGATTTTGACGTTGTTTCAAATCCTGAATTTTTGAAACAAGGTGCAGCTGTTGACGACTTTTTGAAACCTGATAGAGTTGTTATCGGTTCAAATTCTCAAAAAGCAACAGAAATTATGCAAGAACTTTACGCTCCTTTCTTGAGAACAGGTAACCCCGTAATTATTATGGACGTTCGTTCTGCAGAAATGACAAAATATGCATCTAATTCGTTTTTAGCCGTAAAAATTTCTTATGCAAACGAAATTGCAAATATTTGTGAAAAAGTTGGTGCAAACGCAGAAATGGTTAGAATTGGCATGTGTAGTGATAAACGTATCGGCTCTCAATTCTTATTTCCAGGGCTTGGATATGGCGGAAGTTGTTTCCCTAAAGACGTAAAAGCTCTTTTAAAAACGGCAAAAGACAACGAATGTGATACTCAAATGCTTGAAGCTGCTGATTCTATTAACAAATTGCAACGTAAATTATTTGTAGATAAGATTTTAAGACATTTTGACGGTGATGTAAAAGGTAAAACTTTTGCAGTTTGGGGACTTGCGTTTAAACCTAAAACAGATGACATGCGTGAAGCTCCGGCAATTACTATTATTAACTCTTTGATAGAGCATGGTGCAAAAGTTCAAGCGTATGACCCAAAAGCATTTGATTCTGCAAAAATTTATTTCGGTGACAAGATAACTTATGCAAAAAATGCTTATATGGCATTAGATAATGCAGATGCATTGTTGCTTTTGACAGAATGGAACGAGTTTAGACGTCCTGATTTCGATAGAATTAAATCAACTTTGCAAACTCCTTTGATTTTTGATGGTAGAAATCAATACGATGTAAAACGTATGAGAGAAAGAGGATTTACTTATTATAGTATAGGTAAAGCGTAAGATTTATAAAGTATGGCGGGCAAATTCTTTTAAGAATTTGCCCGCCATTTTATTATGTTTTCGCAAAAAAAAAGACCTTATAAATAAGGTCTGTCCGTTTAAATAAGAAGAGAGAGCTTCATATTAATTATGATTTAATTATCCTACAAATTTAAGATATTGTCAAAAAATATTTTAACTTATGTAAAGAATAAAAATATTAAATCGAAATAAATTTTCGATTATTGTGTTATGATAAACAAGTAGGATATAAAAAAGGAGAACTAGTCATAGCAGGCGAAGATAAATACGGTCAAAAGAAAGACTCGAAAGAAAAAGTTATAATGAATGAACGAATTAGAGTAAAAGAAGTTCGTTTAATTGGGGAAGACGGAACAAATCATGGTGTAGTGCCAACATCACAAGCTATGGAAATGGCTGAAGATGCTGATTTAGATTTGGTTTTAATTAATCCAAACCAAGATCCGCCTGTGGCTAAGATTTTAAACTACGGTAAATATAAATACGAAATTGAAAAAAGAGCAAAAGAAGCTAAGAAAAAACAACATACCGTAGATATAAAAGAAATCAAAATCAGATACAAAATTGATGTCCATGACTACCAAGTAAGAATAAATAATATTAAGAAATTTATCACACAAGGTAATAAAGTAAAAGTTATTGTAATGTTAAGAGGTCGTGAAATGCAACACTCAAAACTTGCGTTTGACTTGGCTGAAAGATTTGTTGAAGATTTGAAAAACGAACCAATTGCGTTGGAAAAGAAACCTCAATTGGAAGGTAGAAACGTAACATTGTTGTTCGGACCTCAAGTTTAAATAAAAACTTGACGAATAAAATTTATAAGGTAGAATAGGTTTATAGATATTGAAAGCAACTGTGTTGCATAAAATGTAAAACCTGCCGCGTTAGCTCAGTCGCGGTGAGTGGAACGAAACCGAAGTTCAATTAAGTTAGAGCTTGCTCTAGCAACTGAGCCGAAAGAAAAATTTACAATTTAATAAACCTGCCGCGTTAGCTCAGTCGCGGTGAGTGGAACGAAACCGAAGTTCAATTA
>CAZKJV010000001.1:48451-48763 GCA_964553175.1 uncultured Muribaculaceae bacterium
CAACTGAGCCGAAAGAAAAATTTACAATTTAATAAACCTGCCGCGTTAGCTCAGTTGGTAGAGCAAGGGACTGAAAATCCCTGTGTCCTTGGTTCGATTCCGAGACGCGGCACCATTTAAAAGAGTTACGTAAGTAGCTCTTTTTTATTTTGTTTGTTGCCTTTTGAGTATTGGAATAAATCAAAATACTTGCGTATTTTGAAGTCCTTGGTTCCCTCTCACAAAACAATCCACTGGATTGTTTTGCTCGGCAGAGTGAGACGCGGCACCATTTAAAAGAGTTACGTAAGTAGCTCTTTTTTATTTTGTTTG
>CAZKJV010000001.1:48863-59416 GCA_964553175.1 uncultured Muribaculaceae bacterium
TCTCACAAAACAATCCACTGGATTGTTTTGCTCGGCAGAGTGAGACGCGGCACCACTTAAAAGAGTTACGTAAGTAGCTCTTTTTTATTTTGTTTGTTGCCTTTTGAGGATTGAAAGTTTAATAAAATCGGTTATAATGTTAATGGGTTTGTTGGGGGAGTACTGTATTCACCTTGAAAAGTATTAAAATAAATAATTTTGTGAAAATTTTGTTCAAATTATAAGTCAAAAAATATAAAACAAATTAAGGCTTTTTGGATAGAATGTTAATTGAATAAAGCACCATAAAACTTGTATAGGATTTTTAGTGTTTCTGTATCTGAATTATTTATGATTTTTTCAAATTCTTTTTTTATATACTCTGATGACTTTTGTTCTTCAAAACAGAATAATTCCTTAATTTCTACTTGTAATGCTTCTGCTATCGTTACAATCAAATCGAAAGAAGGTTTCGTTCTAGCTGACTCTAACTTTGCAATATGATTAGTAGAGTAATTTGTTAATTCCGCAAGTTTATCTTGTGTTAGCCCACGCTTGTTGCGTAATTCAGCAACTCTTCGACCTAATAAAAACAATTCGTCTGTCATAAATTTATCCTTTATATTCATGCTAGTAAGAATATTAAGTTTTTACATTGAACGACTTGCATATAAATTCAGTTTATTGTATTCATGTCATGAATAGTTATTGGGTTATTATAGGAACTGCATGATTAATTTTTCGACAAAAGAAATTCAGGTAAAAAGTTCTGATAGAGTGCGTAACCATGGTGAAGTCTTGACGGCACGCAGAGAAGTTGAAGCCATGTTAGACCTTGTTAAGAACGAATCTGAAAGAATTGATAGCCGTTTTTTAGAACCGGCATGCGGGGATGGGAATTTTCTTGTCGCAATACTGGAACGAAAACTAAAAACAGTGGTTTCGAGATACAGAACAAAAAAAGTTGATTTTGAAGTTCAAATGTTGTCTGCCTTAGCAAGCATTTATGGAATTGACCTGCTGACAGATAATATTGAAATTGCGATTGAAAGAATGTTTGAAATTGCGTGTAATTGCTATAAAGAAACTCTCAAAATTAAACCTGATGATGATTTTCAAAATATTATTAAATTTATTCTTAAGAAAAATATTTTGCAAGGCGATAGCTTAAATGGCATTGATAAAATAATTTTTACTCAATGGACATTAGTTGGATACCAATTTAAAAGAGAGGAATTTTCTTTTTCACAACTCAATCAACAAGCAGAAATAATGAATACCCCTTTGTTTGCATCACTAACTAATGAAAAAGGAGAAGATGTATTTATTCCTCAACCGATTAAAGAATATCCGCTTACTTTTTACAGAAATTTATCAGGAGGATTGGCATGAGTTTTTTAGAAGAACTGCATAAACCTGATATTTTGGACTGTATATCTCATTTGAGTTCTGATGAAGTTTTTACTCCACCTAAGTTGGTTAATGAAATTTTGGATACGTTACCGCAAGAACTTTTTAAAAGTCCTGATACAAAATTTTTAGACCCTTGCTGTAAATCAGGTGTATTTTTAAGAGAAATTGCTAAAAGACTTATTGAAGGTTTGGCAGATAAAATTCCTAATCTTGAAGATAGACTTGAGCATATATTCAAAAATCAACTTTATGGACTAGCTATAACAGAGCTTACTGCACTGCTCTCACGCAGGTCTGTTTATTGTTCTAAAAATGCGAACAGCGAATTTTCGGTATGTAATTTTGCGGATAATCAAGGAAATATTGAATACAAAAGAACTTACCACTTGTGGTCAAAAGATAAATGTAGGATGTGCGGAGCTTCCAAATCCGAGTACGATAGAGGAGAGGAGTTGGAAACCCACGCTTACTCTTTTATACATTCGGACGAACAACGAAATTCCGCTTTGTATAAGAGGTTAAAGGAAATGAAATTTGATGTAATAATAGGTAACCCTCCGTATCAGTTGAGTGATGGAGGTAATGGGGGTGGTGGTTCTAGCGCTTCACCATTGTACCATTTATTCATTAGGCAAGCTAAAAAATTAAACCCGAGGTACATCACAATGATTATTCCTGCACGTTGGTTTTCAGGTGGAAAAGGTTTAGATAGTTTTAGAGATGAAATGCTACATGATAAAAGTATAAGAAATTTAGTCGATTATCCCGTAGCATCAGAATGTTTCCCTGGGGTAGAAATAAAAGGTGGCGTTTGTTATTTTCTTTGGGATAGAGATAACAAAGGCGAATGTAAAGTGAACACTATTCAAGGAAATAAACAATCTAGTTTATCAAGACCTTTATTAGAAAATAACTGTGAAATATTTATTAGATACAATGAAGCTATTACAATATTGAGAAAAGTTCAAGCATATAACGAAAAAAGTTTTACAGAATTAGTTAGTTCTAGAAAACCATTTGGTTTTGCATCTGATTTTAAAAATTTCCAACAAAATTATTTTGATAACTCTGTAAAAATATATGCAAATAAAACAATTGGTTATATTGAAAAGAATAAAATTAATCAAAATAGCGATTGGGTTAACTCCTACAAAATTTATATTTCATTTGCGTATGGTGCTGGTGAAGATTTCCCTCATCAAATTTTAAATAAACCAATTCTTGGTTTACCTAATAGTTGTTGTACTGAAACTTACCTGCATATTGGACCTTTTAAAAATGAAAAAGAAAGTGTAAATGTTTTAAATTACATAAAAACAAAATTTTTTAGATTTTTAGTATTGCTTATAAAAAACACCCAAAATGCTACCAAAAAAGTTTATTCCTTTGTCCCAATTCAAGACTTCAACGAAGAATGGACGGACGAAAAATTGTATAAAAAATACGGTTTAACTCAAGATGAAATTGATTTTATTGAATCAATGATTAGACCAATGGATTAGGAGACTGTATGTCAGAAATTTTACCCTTTATATTCATGCTAGTAAGAATATTAAGTTTTTACATTGAACGACTTGCATATAAATTCAGTTTATTGTATTCATGTCATGAATAGTTATTGGGTTATTATAGGAACTGCATGATTAATTTTTCGACAAAAGAAATTCAGGTAAAAAGTTCTGATAGAGTGCGTAACCATGGTGAAGTCTTGACGGCACGCAGAGAAGTTGAAGCCATGTTAGACCTTGTTAAGAACGAATCTGAAAGAATTGATAGCCGTTTTTTAGAACCGGCATGCGGGGATGGGAATTTTCTTGTCGCAATACTGGAACGAAAACTAAAAACAGTGGTTTCGAGATACAGAACAAAAAAAGTTGATTTTGAAGTTCAAATGTTGTCTGCCTTAGCAAGCATTTATGGAATTGACCTGCTGACAGATAATATTGAAATTGCGATTGAAAGAATGTTTGAAATTGCGTGTAATTGCTATAAAGAAACTCTCAAAATTAAACCTGATGATGATTTTCAAAATATTATTAAATTTATTCTTAAGAAAAATATTTTGCAAGGCGATAGCTTAAATGGCATTGATAAAATAATTTTTACTCAATGGACATTAGTTGGATACCAATTTAAAAGAGAGGAATTTTCTTTTTCACAACTCAATCAACAAGCAGAAATAATGAATACCCCTTTGTTTGCATCACTAACTAATGAAAAAGGAGAAGATGTATTTATTCCTCAACCGATTAAAGAATATCCGCTTACTTTTTACAGAAATTTATCAGGAGGATTGGCATGAGTTTTTTAGAAGAACTGCATAAACCTGATATTTTGGACTGTATATCTCATTTGAGTTCTGATGAAGTTTTTACTCCACCTAAGTTGGTTAATGAAATTTTGGATACGTTACCGCAAGAACTTTTTAAAAGTCCTGATACAAAATTTTTAGACCCTTGCTGTAAATCAGGTGTATTTTTAAGAGAAATTGCTAAAAGACTTATTGAAGGTTTGGCAGATAAAATTCCTAATCTTGAAGATAGACTTGAGCATATATTCAAAAATCAACTTTATGGACTAGCTATAACAGAGCTTACTGCACTGCTCTCACGCAGGTCTGTTTATTGTTCTAAAAATGCGAACAGCGAATTTTCGGTATGTAATTTTGCGGATAATCAAGGAAATATTGAATACAAAAGAACTTACCACTTGTGGTCAAAAGATAAATGTAGGATGTGCGGAGCTTCCAAATCCGAGTACGATAGAGGAGAGGAGTTGGAAACCCACGCTTACTCTTTTATACATTCGGACGAGCAACGAAATTCCGCTTTGTTTAAGAGGTTAAAGGAAATGAAATTTGATGTAATAATTGGAAATCCTCCGTATCAGCTTGATGTTGGTGTAGCGAAAGATAAATATGCTTTACCAATATATCAAAATTTTGTACAACAAGCAATAAAACTAAATCCTAGATACATTACAATGATAATTCCTGCTCGTTGGTATACTGGTGGAAGACATTTGGATGATTTTAGAAGTAATATGTTAAATTCATGTCATATTTCAAGTATCGTTGATTATCCCAATCCATATGACTGTTTTCAAGGTGTTGATAATGCTGGTGGAATTTGTTATTTTTTATGGGAAAAAGACTATGTTGGAGATTGTGAATTTACTACTAAAATAAAAGATACTTCTCATTCAATCATGCGGAAATTAAACGAATATCCAATGTTTATAAGAGATGTCTTTGGCTTAAAAATAATAAAAAAAGTTGAAAAATACATAACAAACAATAAAACATTGAGTGATAGTGTATCACCTCAAACTCCTTTTGGTATTGTAACTAGCTATACCCCTCAAGATTATGGTACGCCATGCTACTTTACTTGCAAAGTAGGAAAGAAATTTGTTAATTCAAATGATATTAGGGATAACTATAAACTATTAAATAAGTATAAAGTTCTTATACCAAAAGCTCCTATTGCAGGACAAACTGATTTTACAAAACCTGTTGGGCTTTATCATGATGGAAACGTACTTATAGCATTACCAGGTGAATGTTGTACTCAGACTTGGCTTGTTGCTTATTCTTGTGACACTTTAGAAGAAGCTGAAAGCTTTAAATCATATCTATTGACAAAAATAGTTAGATTTCTAATTCTACAAACTGTTGTTTCTCAAGATGTATCAAGAAAGAATTTCTTATTTGTTCCTCTATTGGAGGAATATACAAAAATATATACTGACGAAATATTACTTGAAGAATGGCAGATTAATAATGAAGAATGGTCATATATTGATTCTAAAATTCACAACTATGAAATGTCACGAAATAATAGCTGAAAAAGGAAGACATAAATATGGCAGAAATTTTATCAAACAACAAAATTCCACGAATTTATGCTTATACAGAACCTCAATTTAAAGATAAGCCTTGGGAAAACGGACGTAACGGCAAAGGGCTTATAAAAGTCGGCTATACCACTAAATCTGCACAAGAACGTATTGCAGAACAATTTGGAACAAATAAACCGATTAATAATCCTTATGAAATTTTATTAGATGAAATTGCAATAAGAAATGATGAAACATATTTTACAGACCATGATATTCACAAAATCTTAGAACAAGTCGGGTGCTATAAGTTTCCTAATACAGAGTGGTTTGAATGTACGTTAGATGAAGTAAAACAAGCAATTTTTGCAGTTAAAAATCATAAAACAGATATGACAAAACGTATTGCAGATTTCAAAATGCGACCGGAACAAGCTCAAGCAGTGAAAGTTACAAGCGAATACTTTAGAAAATATTCTTACGAAAAAGAGCATAAGACTCCACATTTTTTATGGAATGCAAAAATGCGTTTTGGCAAAACTTTTACCTCATATCAGTTAGCGAAAGAAATGAATTGGTCTAAAGTTTTGGTACTAACATTTAAACCTGCTGTTCAAAACTCTTGGGAGGAAGATTTAAAATCTCACATTGATTTTCAAGATTGGCAATTTATATCAAGAACAGGTACACTGTATTCAGAAATTGACCACAACAAACCATTTGTTTGGTTTGCAAGTTTTCAAGATGTGCTACAAAAAACGGAAGCCGGTGGAATTAAACCTAGGAATGAAGAAATACATCTAATTAATTGGGATTGCATTATTCTTGATGAATACCATTTTGGAGCTTGGAGAGATTCTGCAAAAGATTTGTATGATGCAGAAGATAAAAAAGAACAAGCTAAACAAAATGGCGAGGGCTTGGACTACTACGACGAAGAACAAATGCCACTAACGACAAGTGCGTATTTGTATTTATCCGGGACACCATTCAGAGCCTTAAATAATGGTGATTTTATGGAAGACCAGATTTTCAACTGGACTTATACTGATGAACAAAGAGAAAAACAAAATTGGAATAATGAAAATAGTGTAAATCCATATTTAGAACTTCCTAAAATGGTTTTAATGACTTATAAAATGCCTGATGAAATAAAGCAAATTGCACTAAATGGAGAGTTTGAAGAATTTTCATTAAATGAGTTTTTCTTCGCTTCCGATAAAAATGGGCAATATAAATTTAAATATGAAAATGAAGTCGTAAATTGGTTAAATTTAATAAGAGGGCAATACAAAGCAAGTACAATTGATGAATTAAAAATTGGTAAAAAACCGCCAATGCCGTATTCCGACTACAGATTATTAAATGCACTAAATCATACATTTTGGTTTATGCCATCTGTTGCAAGTTGCAAGGCAATGGGTGAACTTCTTAAAAACCATTCTTTTTACAAAGAATATGAAGTTATAGTTTGTGCAGGAAATGAAGCCGGCATGGGGGTTGAAGCACTTAAACCGGTTAGAGAAGCTATCAAGAATGGCTTTACTACCAAAACAATAACTTTATCTTGCGGAAAACTTACAACAGGTGTAACTGTTCCGGAGTGGGGCGGAATTTTTATGCTAAGAGATACCGCAAGCCCTGAAACATATTTTCAATCAGCATTTAGAGTTCAATCACCTTGGACAGTTAAAAATCCTGATGGTTTAAATCCAAATGAAAAAGCAATTATTAAAGATACTTGTTATGTATTTGATTTTGCACCGGATAGAGCATTAAAGCAAATTGCCGATTATTCCGCTAGATTAAATGTTAATATTACAGAAACTCCTGAACAAAAAGTGTCCGAATTTATAAGCTTTTTACCTGTACTTTGTTATGATGGTTCGCATATGGATATAATAGATGCAAACGAACTTTTAGACCTTGTTATCTCTGGAACCGCATCATCTATGCTTGCTAGACGTTGGGAAAGTGCATTGCTTGTAAATGTCGATAATATGACTTTGTCAAAATTGTTAGATAATGAAATGGCAATGAATGCTTTGAGTAGAATTGAGGGGTTTAGGAATTTAAACAAAGAACTAACAACTCTTGTTAATAAGTCAGAAGCTCTCAAAAAAGCTAAAAAAGAGAAAAAAGAATCTTTAAGCAAGGAAGAAAAGAAAGAATTAACAGACCAAGAAAAAGAAATCAAATCTAAGCGTAAAGAAATTCAAGAGAAGTTGTTGAAATTTGCAACACGCATTCCGGTATTTATGTATCTTACAGATAATAGAGAACAAACCTTGAAAGATGTAATTACACAATTAGAACCTGAATTGTTCCAAAAAGTAACAGGTTTAACAATTCCAGATTTTGAATTGCTTGTAAGTATCGGAATATTTAATGAACAATTAATGAATTCCGCCGTTTTTGCGTTTAAAAGATATGAAGACGCAAGTCTATCTTATACAGGTTTATGCAAACACCAAGAAATAACAATTGGTGGGTTTAATACAAAAGTTAGCAAAGAAGAATTTGTTAATATGGGGTAATAAGAATAGAACAGAAAATATTGATAAACAAATTGAATCATTAAAAAAATAGATAATAAGACTTACCTAAGACTTTCTTTTTTTATCTCTACTTATTGTTACTACTTTTGAGTATTGAAAATTTAATAAAATCGGTTATAATGTTAATGGGTTTGTTGGGGGATTTTACTCCCTCAATAAAGAAGATTAAAGGACTTATTTCTTCTCGTTTAACGCTAATAGGAGCAATATTAACATTAAATCTTGAAGTTTTAAGTCTTTTTCTTTTGCAACAATTTTAATTGTGATTTTGTGGTAATCCAGTGAAATACAAAAATATATTTGAAATGCTTTTATTTTACCTCACTACAAAATATTAACGAATATTAAGATTTTGCATTAATTTTATTGAAAAAGTCCGAAAAAAGATGTAAAATCGAAGGATATTCAAGTCATATTACTTCATAGTAGATTTTATAAAATGTGTACTAAAACTCAAAATATAAAACAATGTTCGTTTTTTTTAAATATTATAATTAGTAATATTGACTATTCGGCTGTGGTATCAGCTTTAGAAAAGACGAAAAATAAAAAGTAAAACATCAAGCGTTGAAAATGTTTGGTGTTTTTTGCATTAATACGAAAATTAAATACATTACAAATAAGGACGGTAAAAAATGGCAGTAAAAACAAAAGATGTTGTTGTAGATTATAATCAATTAGATACCCCAGGGTTAACTGTTGATGCAAAAGACAAAAATACGGTTCGTATTGATAATTTGCCAAATAATTATTATCTTCCAAATGGAAAGTTAACCGAAGACGGAACTCTTGTTTTAGAAATGGATTCTAAGGTTCTTATTATTAAAAATCCTGAAACTGTTAGATATATAAAAACTCATTACCAAAAAGTTGGTAAAAAAGAAACGTATCAATTAGTTGATATTTACGAAAATGATTTTGTCGTTAATGAAAAGACAATTACTGAATACGATGCAAAAAAATTAACAGCGTCTGGTACAAATTTTAAAGATGAGATGGATTTTTCAAGTTATACTCCGTCAGAAAGCACGGCTAAAGGTCTAACAATCAATGGTGGTAATGGTTCTGATAAGATTACAGCAACTAATTATAATGACACTATCTATGGCGGAAACGGTGATGATTATATAAGAGGCGGTGACGGCGATGACGTTATCTATGGCGGTAACGGTGAAGATGACATCATGGGCGGAAAAGGTAATGACACCATCACGGGCGGCAACGGTGTAACCCATATCGGACATACAAGAGGTGACGGCGATGACACTATCAATCTAACAAAAGGTGAAAAACTCATTATAAATTTTCTTAAAGAGGATGGATATGCGCCTGAAATATCAGACGTATCTTACAAATATTCAGATAATAAAAAAGATTTAATTATTTATTCTGATAAAAATGATGAAAGTAAAGGAAGTATTACTCTTAAAAACTTTGCAACAAAAGATATTTTGAATAATGCAACTAAAAAGACAGAAGATACAAGTTCTATTAATATAAATTTTTATTCCCGTTCAATCGATTTGAAAAATGCAACATTTAATGATATGTCTGTTAAAACAACTGATATTAAAAGTAACTTCACCGGTACTTGGTTGAATGATAATATTGAAGCAAATGGGACAATTTTATACAAAGACAAGAAAAATACCATTGAAAAAGAAGCAAAAGACAAAGGCTTAACCTTAGATGGCGGAAAAGGCAATGATATAATTACGGGTACGAAATATTCAGATGTCATAAAAGGTGGCGATGGTGATGACTGGTTAGAAGGCGGAAAAGGCAACGACACCATCACGGGCGGCAACGGTGCAACCCATATCGTACATGTAAGAGGTGACGGCGATGACGTTGTTTATCTGACCAAAGGCGAAAATCTTTATTTATACTTTGGCGAAGAAAATGAAAGTTCGTCGGACCGAGTATTGTCAAGCACGGAAGTTTCATATAAATATTCAGCCGATAAAAAAGATTTAATTATTTATTCCGATAAAAATGACGATTCAAAAGGAAGTATTACGCTTAAAAACTTTGCTGCAAAAGATGTTACGAACAACGCAACCAAGAAGAGCGAAGATACAAGTTCCGTAAACGCAATATTCTCCGATAAATTCGTAAATTTAAGAAAAGATATCACGATTACTACTCAAACAGATAAAAACTTTACCGGTTCTTGGATGAAAGACGATATCGACGCTAGTGCAACGACATTGACTAAAAAAGTCGGAAAAACAACCGTTGAAAAAGAAGCAAAAGACAAAGGCTTAACCTTAGATGGCGGTGCAGGTGATGATAAAATCACAGGTACAAAATATTCTGATGTCATAAAAGGCGGCGACGGTGATGATATTATAACAGGCGGAAAAGGTAATGACACAATCACAGGCGGTGCTGGTTCAAACAGAATAGACTATAACAAAGGTGATGGAAACGATGTTATCAATCTAACAAAGGGCGAAAACTTAAAAATAGCCTTGAATGGGTTTGAACTTAGCGATAATATTAATTTTGGTTATTCTGCAAACAAAAAAGATTTGTTGATTTATACAAATAATGAAAAAACAGAATACATTACTCTTAAAAATTTCGCATTAAAAGATATTACGAATAATGCAACTAAAACAACACCTGACTCAAGCTCTGTTGAGTTAACAGTTAACGGTGTTGATACTGTAAATTTGAAAAAGGCTATTGTCGAAACCGAAACTGACAAAAACTTTACCGGTTCTTGGATGAAAGACGATATCGACGCTAGTGCAACGACAT
>CAZKJV010000001.1:59516-66760 GCA_964553175.1 uncultured Muribaculaceae bacterium
TAACCTTAGATGGCGGTGCAGGTGATGATAAAATCACAGGTACAAAATATTCTGACGTTATCATAGGTGGTAATGGAAATGATGTAATTACAGGCGGAGCTGGTAACGACACTATCACAGGCGGTGCAGGCACCAATAAAATTATTTATAAACATGGCGATGGAAATGATGTTGTTAAACTTACCAAAGGTGAAGATTTAATAATTGCATTGCCTAATGTAAACAATTGGGACGATATTATTTTTGAAATTGCTCCAAACGGTAAAGATTTGATAATTAGGGCAAATAACACTAACCGTGATGAATTTATGACAATCAAAGATTATGTAACAAAAGATATCTTAAATTCAGGTAAATTTTTACTTGGTGATAGCGAACGTGAAGAATATTTCGATCAAATAAAAATTAATGTTGATACAAACAAAAACTTTACGGGAACCCGTTTAAACGAAGAAATAAACGCAAACGGGGCTACAAAAGGCGTAACCATAAACTCCGGTGCAGGATATGATACCGTATATGGTTCAGATTATAACGATGTTATTAAAGGTACTTCCGGTTCCGGTGGCAAGACTTTTTCAGGCAGAAAAGGTAATGACACTATTTATGGTACTAACGACTATTGCGAGTTACACGGCGATGAAGGCGATGACAAAATCTATGCCGGAAGCAAACAAGATTATATTTATGGCGATGAAGGAAACGACTACATAAAAGGTGGCGACGGAAATGACTCGATTTGGGGCGATACTTTGGCTGCCGCAGAAAGTGACGGAAACGACACGGTGCAGGCACCAATAAAATTATTTATAAACATGGCGATGGAAATGATGTTGTTAAACTTACCAAAGGTGAAGATTTAATAATTGCATTGCCTAATGTAAACAATTGGGACGATATTATTTTTGAAATTGCTCCAAACGGTAAAGATTTGATAATTAGGGCAAATAACACTAACCGTGATGAATTTATGACAATCAAAGATTATGTAACAAAAGATATCTTAAATTCAGGTAAATTTTTACTTGGTGATAGCGAACGTGAAGAATATTTCGATCAAATAAAAATTAATGTTGATACAAACAAAAACTTTACGGGAACCCGTTTAAACGAAGAAATAAACGCAAACGGGGCTACAAAAGGCGTAACCATAAACTCCGGTGCAGGATATGATACCGTATATGGTTCAGATTATAACGATGTTATTAAAGGTACTTCCGGTTCCGGTGGCAAGACTTTTTCAGGCAGAAAAGGTAATGACACTATTTATGGTACTAACGACTATTGCGAGTTACACGGCGATGAAGGCGATGACAAAATCTATGCCGGAAGCAAACAAGATTATATTTATGGCGATGAAGGAAACGACTACATAAAAGGTGGCGACGGAAATGACTCGATTTGGGGCGATACTTTGGCTGCCGCAGAAAGTGACGGAAACGACACAATCTATGGCGAAGGCGGAAATGACAAAATCTATGGCGGTGGCGGTAATGACTATATAGATGGCGGTACAGGCAATGATACTATCTATGGTAATGCAGGAAACGACTACATAAAAGGTGGCGACGGAAATGACTCGATTTGTGGCGATACTTTAGCTGCCGCAGAAAGTGACGGAAACGACACAATCTATGGCGAAGGCGGAAATGACTACATAAAAGGTGGCGACGGCAACGACTCTATTTATGGTGGTGACGAAAATGATACAATCTATGGTGAAGCAGGCGATGACTACATAGAAGGCGGAAAAGGCAACGACACAATCAAAGGCGGTGAAGGTGCAAACCACATTGTTTATAACAATGGTGACGGTGATGATTTAATCTTGTTAAACAAAGGCGAACAATTTAAGCTTGAACTGAAAGACGTTAGAAGTATTGATGATGTTGAATTTGCAGTTGCTTCAAATAATAGAGATTATATAATCTATGTTGATAAAAACAACCATTCGGCAGGAAGCATTACTCTTGAAAGTTTTGCTATAATAGATGTTACAAACAATGCAACGGAAACTATGCAAGATACAAGCTATGTTAAATTGGTAATTAACGGCACCGAATACGATTTAAGAAGAACAACAAAAGACGTAACCGTAACCCAAGATTATACGGGTACTTGGTTTAACGAAAATATCGACGCAAGCTCCGCAACAAAAGGCTTGAAAATATCCGGTATGGGTGGTAATGATACAATTAAGGGGTCTAATTATGAAGACACATTAAGTGGCGGTGACGGAAACGACAAAATCTATGGCGGTGGCGGTAATGACTTTATAGATGGCGGTAACGGTAATGACATTATACATGGCGGTAACGGTAATGACATTATACATGGCGGTAACGGTAATGACATTATATATGGCAATAAAGGTAACGATATAATCTATGGCGAAGATGGTGATGATTACCTTTACGGTGAACAAGATAATGACGTTCTCTATGGCGGTGCCGGAAATGATACTTTAGATGGCGGTATAGGTTCTGATACGCTATATGGTGGTGCAGGCGATGATACATATATTGTTTATTTCGCTGATAATGCAATAAACTCCGTAATCGAAGACGAATCCGGAACAAACGACGTCGTGAATTTCAAAGAATGGCCGACAGGTCCTGAAACATGTACGAAAGACAAATTACACGTCGCATTCAATGTTTCAAAAGACTTTGATAAGTCAACCGATACAATTTCGCAGGTTAATATCCTCGACGATACGAACTTTGATTCTTGGAAAACTAACCCGACCGGCGATTTTGAAGGCGTAAAAATCAAAGATAATGCGATTGAAAACATTTATTCATCTGATAATTACAATTTGACATCTGCTGATATTTCAGTTCTTGCTGAATCGGTTGCATCTTGGTTGTCTGATAAAGGATACGCAGATGTAAACACTGTTTTGGCAGAAGGTTCTGACGCTGATGTCGAAGCATTGATTTTAAAATTCAATGAATGTAATTGGCAACTTGGTTCGTAAGATAATCATTAATAAATAAACTAATAAAAAACGGTTGTGGGATTTATACCACTAACCGTTTTTATTTTTATTTTTATTTTGTCATTCTTTTTCTTTTTTACGATGAAAAGCAAAAGAACGAACCAAGAAAAAGAAACACGCAAATTAAAAACAGTCCGTAAGTTCAACCTCAAGTCGGCAAACTCACTTCGTTTAAACAATGCCAATTTTGTTGTGTCAGTAAAATTCTATTCAAAAATCAAGGTTACAATATATTAAGACTTCCTTTCAAAGATTTCGTTTTTTATGTATAGTAAACGTGTGTGTCTAGGTGAGGCACCAAAAGGAAGGAGAAAATCACAATGTCTAAGTTTAATTTGATGGCGTATATTATGCCACCAGAGGACAAGTTATTTTTTGCGTATTTTCAAGATAGTGCTGATGTTTGTAGTAAATCGGCTACTCTGTATAACGAGATTATGCAAAATCATTTAAATGATGAGTACAAAGAATCGGCTCTCAAGTACAAGAAAAAAGGTAAGTTATCTTACAGAGCAGTTTTAAAACAATTAAATAAGAGTTTTATCACTCCGATTGAACGAGAAGATATTCAATCTATCGCAGTTCAACTTAACAAAATAACAAAAAGAATTTCAAAAGCCTGTTTGAATTTAGAAGTGTATGGATTAGACAATTACACTGACGAAATGAAAGAACAGGCTTTTACTTTGGTTAAAGCAACTAACAAGTTAAAAGAAATTTTCTCAGATTTCAAAAAAGTCTCTGATGTTGAAAGAATGACTAAATTGAGCATTGAAATGAAAGAATTGGAATCTCACGGTGATGAAGTTCATCGTAACGCAATGAGAATACTATTCTCTGGTAAATACGATGCAATCGAAGTTATTAAATTGAGAGATATTTACAAAGAAATTGAAACTGCATTAGACTCTTGTTATTATGTATCTGATACGGTTTTGAACGTTGTTTTAAAACAAAATTAGCCATAGGAGAAAATTTATATGAGTATAACAATTTTACTTTTAGTGGCTGTAATTTTGGTAGCACTTGCGTTTGAATTCATAAACGGATTTCACGATTGTGCAAATGCAATTGCAACAGTTGTTTCAACAAAAGTTCTTTCACCAAAACAAGCGGTTTTGTTCGGTGCATCTTTAGAATTTATAGGGGCATTGACTGGAACTCACGTTGCAAAAACAATCGGTGCGGGAATTGTTAACCCTGAAATGATTACTTTAACAGTTATTTTTTGTGCATTGCTTTCTGCTGTGTTATGGAATTTGTTTACTTGGTGGTTAGGTTTACCGTCAAGTTCATCACATGCACTAATCGGTGGTTTACTTGGTGCGGCAATTGTTAAAGCTGGGGTTGATGTTGTAAATATTCAAACTCTTGTTGAAAAAGTTATTATTCCGATGTTTACATCACCTGTTTTGGGTTTTGTTGTTGGATTTTCTCTTATGCTATTTATCGTTTGGGCGGTAATCTTATTAAAACAATCTCCAAATACAGTTAATAAAAAATTCCGTAAAATTCAACTTATTTCTTCTGGTTTAATGGCGTTGAGCCACGGTTCAAATGACGCACAAAAAACTATGGGGATTATTACGTTGGCATTGCTTGCGGGTGGTGTTTTGTCAAAAGGTCCGAATGGCGAATTTGATATTCCGATTTACGTAATTATTATCTGTGCATTTACCATGGCTGCAGGTACTATGAACGGCGGTTGGAAAATTATCAAAACTATGGGGCATAAAATTATCAAACTAAAACCTGTTCACGGGTTTGCAGCCGAAACTTCTGCTGCAGGTTTGATTTTGACAGCATCTCATTTCGGTATTCCGTTGAGTACAACTCACGTAATCTCAACATCTATTATGGGTGTTGGCTCAACTTTCCACGCTCATGCTGTAAAATGGCGAGTTGTAGGCAATATCGTTATTGCTTGGGTCGTAACTATTCCGGCATGTATGTTACTTTCTTCAGCAATTTATTATTTGATTTATAAAATAATATAATGATATAAGGGTGGGGATTAAAAATCCCCGCCCTTTTTTAAAGTTTTATCCTTTGAAAAAGTTTTATTTTTATTGTATTCTTTTTCTTACAAAAAGATTGGTTAGGGGGTATGATGAAGAAATTATTCAGTCTAATATTAACACTATTTATTATAGGAGGAACGAATATGGCAAAAGCTCAAGAACAATCGTATTCAGAAGTTTTCCAAAAAGTTAATTCACCAAAAGATGTAAAAACTCTTTCTTACGACGAAATGGAAACTCTTTCTGAAGATATAAGAAAAGCTATTATCAATAAAGTTAATACAATCGGCGGACACTTAGGACCTGATTTGGGTATTGTAGAAGCAACAATTGCAATGCATTATGTGTTTAATTCTCCAAAAGATAAGTTTGTTTTTGATGTTTCGCATCAAATTTATCCGCACAAAATCTTAACAGGTAGAAAAGATGCGTTTGTAAACCCATTGAAGCACCCTGAAATTTCAGGTTATTCAAATCCAAAAGAAAGCGAACACGATAATTTTGTTTTAGGTCATACTTCAACATCTTTAAGTCTTTCAACGGGCTTGGCAAAAGCAAGAGATTTGAAAGGAGAAAATTATAACATCGTTGCTTTAATTGGTGATGGCTCATTATCAGGCGGAGAAGCTTTAGAGGGGCTAAGCAACGCAGCTGTTTTAAATTCAAATATGATTATCATTGTAAATGATAATGTTATGTCTATTGCACCTGTTGAGGGCGGTATTTATACAAGCTTGGCAAAATTAAGAGCTACAAAAGGTAAAGCAGAAGATAATATTTTCAAATCTATGGGATTTGATTATTACTATGTAGAAGAAGGTAATGATGTTGAAAAATTGATTGCCACTTTTGAAAAAGTTAAAGATACTCAAAAACCGACAGTTGTTCACATTCATACTTTGAAAGGTAAAGGTTATGCACCGGCTGTTGCTGATAAAGAAACTTATCACTGGCAATTACCTAATTTTGTTGAAAATGCCGGTAAAAAAGGTGCTGATGTTGAAACTTACACTTCAATCACAACTAATTACTTGTTAGACAAAGTTGAAAAAGATAAATCGGTTATTGTTGTATCTGCTGCGACTCCTGCGGCTACCGGCTTGACAGAAGATGTTAGAGCTAAATTAGGTAAAAACTTTACAGATGTGGGTATTGCAGAACAACATGCGGTAGGTTATGTTTCAGGCTTAGCTTCAAACGGTGCAAAACCTGTATTTGAAGTAATGAGTTCATTTATTCAAAGAAGTTATGACCAATTATCACAAGATTTTGCGATAAATAATGCTCCTGCAACTATTCTTGTTTTCTGGGGAGGAATTTCTTCAGCTGATGTAACTCACTTGCAAGTGTTTGACATTCCGATGATTAGTAATATTCCGAATATTGTTTATTTAGCTCCAACAAATCAAGAAGAATACCTTGCAATGTTGGATTGGTCAATTGAACAAACTAAACACCCTGTTGTAATAAGAGTACCTATGACAGACCTTGTTAAAACGGGTAATGTTGATAAAACTAATTATTCAAAATTGAATAAATTCAAAGTTGCAAATAAAGGTGAACAAGTTGCGATTATTGGTGTTGGAAACTTCTATCAATTGGGTGAACAAGTTCAAAAAATGTTAAAAGAAGAAATCGGAGTTGAGGCAACATTAATTAACCCTGTTTACTTAACAGGTATAGATGAAAAAGTCTTGAACGATTTGAAGAAAAATCATTCTTTGGTAATCACTCTTGAAGACGGCGTTTTAGACGGTGGATACGGCGAAAAAATCTCAAGATTTTACGGTAATTCTGATGTAAGAGTTTTGAATTACGGTGCTAAAAAAGAATTCACTGATAGAACTTCTATGGACGAATTGAATAAACGTTATAGATTGTTACCAGAATTGATAGTTGAAGATATTAAATTTAATTTGTAGAAAATAAAAATTAGAACTAAAACTAAAACTAAAATAGCCATAGGAAATTTAATCCGTGGCTATTTTTTCTATTTTTGTTTTTGTCCTTATTTGTTTGTTGAAATTTTTATTTATGCTAAGATTGTTGCATAAAGATTAAAAGAATTAAAAGAGTAGGTATGAATTTTTTTGAGAATATATTTTCTATAAAAGACTACGGAGAAACGCAAAAAATTATGCGTATTTTGGGTATAAAGATTAAATATCCTAAATTTGAATATTTGAAGAAGAAACAGCAAAGTTCATATTATTATTATAAAA
>CAZKJV010000002.1:0-34563 GCA_964553175.1 uncultured Muribaculaceae bacterium
TATTTATATATATAGTTCAAATACTTGTGAAAAATTTAAAAATAGTGCATAATGAAAAGTATAAACTGGAGAAATAGTGAACCGATTTTTTAATAAAAAGAATTTAGCCTTCACTTTAGCTGAAATGATGGTAGTACTTGCCGTATTCAGTGTAGTTTCTGCTGCAACATTACCTGTAATGACTGCAAGACAACAGCTTACAACAGAAGTTGCTGGTGCAGAGGGTAGTTCAGAAGACCCTTGGTCTTATAACAGTAATTATAATGCTCTTTATTATTATAACAGTTCACAACCGTCTACATCAGCTGTAATGGTGGGTGGTCAAGTTACGGATACTCCTGCATCAATCGGTTATCCTCAATTAATTGTAAAAGATAATTTTGAAGAGGGTTCCGGTACTGATGATGGTAGCCACATAGTTTTGTTCAGACGTCATAATGATAATTCTTATTATGCAGGTAGAATTATGTTGGGCGGTAATTCTCTTAACGAGGGTTCAGTTGCAATAGGTGCGAATGCTCTTGCTTATAATACAAATTCTGCTTATAGAGGTTATAATGTTGCAATAGGTTCAAATGCAATGAACTCTGATGGAGGTGCCTCTACTGCACAAAAGTCTTATAACATTGCTGTTGGTCCAAATACATTAAGAGGTGCAAAAAAAGCTAGTTATACTGTTGCAATAGGTAATTATACAGGGGTTGGTCCAAAATTTTATGACACAGTTTTGATTGGTAATTATGCAGGATGTGCTCAAGATGTTAGTAGTGGTTCTGTTCAAATCGCTGGTGTGTATTCTTCTGTTTATATTGGCGATAGAGCAGGTTATTCACCAACAGGGGCTGGAGCAGGGAATAAGAATGTTGCGATTGGAACATTTTCTTTGTTTAATACTACGCACTCTAGTAATGCTGTTGCAATAGGAACTTATTCAAGTGGTTCAACTACAACTAATAAAACGTCCAATAATTCTGTTGCGATAGGAACTTATGCCGGATTTAATCCGAAAAATAATGGAGCTGGTACGTCTATTGGTTATTATGCAGGGGCAGAAGCTAATTCTGGAGTTATGATAGGTGTTTATGCGGGATATAATTCTGAAAATTCTATTGCAATAGGACATCGTGCAGGTTACAACTCTAAAAATACAACTGCAATAGGATCTTATGCGGGATATAATGCATCATACGATACTGCAGAGCATGTATTTATCGGTGCTTATGCAGGGGCAAATCTTGATAATGATGGTTCTGCAGGTAATACATATCTTCCTGCTGTTGCAATCGGAAATCACGCAGGCGATGGTATTAATGGCAATGCATCGTATTCTATTTATATAGGAAATAATGCGGGTTATCAAACATCTACAAGAAAAAGTGTTTGTATTGGTACGAATGCTTGTGCTGGTTTAGGTGAACCAAATGCAGAAGGATTTGTTCGTATTTCATCAAAAGACGGTGAATGGGACGATGTAAGTCCTAATTATAATTTTAGCATTATTGGTGATGTGCCGTCTGCTATAAAAGATGCTGTTGGTGTCACTGCACCATTAAATAGTAGTAAAGATGTTTTAGTATTGACGCCGTTATATTCTAACAAAACAGCAACTACTGATAGTTCTATTGTGCTATTAGGTGTTGTTTACAGTTATAAAAATTCAATGACATTGTTTTCTGACAGAAGATTAAAACGAGATATCGTACCGACAAAATATGGTTTAAAAGATATAAGAAAAATCAATGTTTATAATTACAATTGGAAATCCGATGACACGAAAGCTACTAATATAGGTGTAATTGCTCAAGAACTTCAAAAGGTTATACCTGAGGGGGTTCATGTAGATAAAGAGAAAAATTTCGGCGGATATTTGACTGTTAACGTTGAGTGGTTAATTTATCCGATGATTAATGCGATAAAAGAATTGGACGTTCAAGTTCAAACGATAAAAAAACAAGTTGTTGCATATTCAAAAGAATATGTTACTCTTGTCGAAAGAGTAAACAAACTTGAAAAAGAAGTAAAAGTTTTGGAAAAAGAAAACAAAATTCTTACTCGTGATGTAAAAGTTGCCTATAAAAAGGTAAAGAAAGCGGAAAGTTTAAGATAACGGAGAATAGATGAAAAAAAAATATAAAAATTTCATAGCGTTCACCTTGTCGGAAATGATGATTGTATTGTTGATTATCAGTGTAATTTCTGCTGCGACTTTGCCTGCAATCACATCGAGAGACGAAGTAAAAGTAGATGAAACAGTTCAACAAGGTTCAACAGTTAATATCGCATCGAATTGGATGCCGGATTCTACTTATACAAAAGGATATTATTATAGAAAAAATAATGCAACACAAATTGTGATAGGTCCAAATCTTGCATCAAGTACATCGTTTAATAGAACTTCTGCAAACAATACTTATGGTATGGCAACTTTAGTTTTGAATCGTGCCGAAAAAATTACTATGTCGACTGAACAACGTATTTATGCAAATAGTGATATAGCTTTTTATAATAAATTTGGGGAATATAAAGGCGGACTTGGTTTTGACCTTCAAAAAAACTTATCAATAGGAAAATATGCAGGTCAAGTTAAAACTATTTTCACTGCAAGAGGTTCTTATGATAATGTAAGCATAGGTTATTATTCAAGTGCAAATCAAACTAATGCATCAGAACAAAATACTACAATAGGTGCGTATGCAGGTTATGGTGTTTCACAGGTTGCTCAATCAGTTATTATCGGACCATATGCCAGAAATTTTGATTTATCAATAGCTCCTAATGTTATTATAGGTTCTCATGCAGTAGAAAATTCAAAAATTTCATCTGCTAGTGTGGTACCTCCTTCTTATTATATAAGTATTGGTGCTTATTCAGGCTATAGTAGTTCTATTGGTGGTTCGAATAATATAAATGTTGGATATTATGCAGGAGCAGGAATTGGTTACTCTGGCTCTCCATCTAGTTATGCTGTTACAAATATAGGTGCTTATGCAGGTTATGGGGCAACTAATACTTTTTCTGAAAGTTCTTCTGTTGAAAATATTGGTTATTTTGCTGGTGCAAAGAGTACAAATACCAGTGATTTATCAAATACAAATATTGGTTATTATGCCGGTTATGGCGTAATTAGATATGAAAATATTAATATTGGACAATATGCCGGTACAGCTAGTAGCGGTTCTGTAATTGCAAGAAATGATATTAATATAGGAAAATTTGCAGGAAGAATAAGAGGAAATTCAGGTAATAGTGTTAATATTGGAAATTATGCAGGTTTAAGAACAAGTAGTAGCGATAGTAATAGTAGACATAATATTATAAATATTGGTCGTTATGCCGGTGCGGGAAGTGATGTTTTTAGTGGTTATTCTTCAGTTAATATTGGTGAATATGCCGGTTATAATGCTTCAGGTACTGCAAATGTATTTATTGGTTATTACGCAGGTGCGGGTAGTAGTGGTAGTAACAACATAGTTCTTGGGTCGAATACTCTTAGCAACCCTACATCAAAGAGTATTTCAGGGAATTATAATGTTTTGATAGGTTGCACTCCATCTTCATCTCTTTCAGGCGATTATTCGTATTGTGTGGGTGCGGGCTCATATTTAAAAGATTTAACTGATACTAGCAGTAGTTATATTTGGACAGGAACGTCTGCTAGCAGACCTGCAAATCTTGCACGTCAAATGTTTTTTGCTCCACCTGGGATTAAAATGGCATCAAGTGTTGGTTTTAGTAATACGGCAATTTTATTGTATGCTAAGTATGTTGCATCTCCACAAAGTTTTATAACCAGATTTTCAGATAGACGAATAAAAGAAAATATTAAAGAAACTAAATATGGTATTGATAAATTGAGAAATATTGCAGTATATCAATATAAAATGATTGGTAGTCCTGAACCTCATATCGGTGTAATTGCACAAGAGGTTATAAAACACTATCCGTATGCCGTAACAAAAGCACCTGAAACTATCAAAAAAGGCGGATATTATACGGTAAACGCAGATTGGTTTATCTATTCACTTGTTCAATCTGTTAAAGATGTTGATAAATTTGTGAATGATTTGAATTCAGATTTGTCAAAAAATATTTTAAAAATATCAACATTAATTCAAAAAACTGTTAAACTGGAAAATAAATTGAATTTGATTGCAAAATCCCAACAAGAAACAAACAAACAGTTGACAGAAATGGAAAAAATACTTGTAAAAATGGAGCGTAAGTAATTGTTATGAAAAAGAATATTCAAAAAAATTGCATAGCTTTTACCTTGATGGAAATGACGCTTGTTTTACTTATAACAAGTATTATTGCTGCTGCATCAACACCGATTGTTACATCTGCGGTTTCTGATTATGCAGAAAGAGTGTACGCACCGACAGAGGGCGAATCTGCCGATGCTCCTTGGCGTAATGCGTCAGGCTATAACGGTGGTGGTATTTATAATCCACCTGTTGAAGCAACTTCCCCTATTGGTATAAATTCAAAATTTGGTTCTTCTGCATCAAATTATAAATACCCAGCACTGGCAATTGAAGCTCGTGATGGGAATATTATAAGTAATTCACAAATTCAAATTAGAGTAAATTCTTCTACACCTGCACTAACCCAATATTCAAATATTTCTATGGATGCGTATGAGAATATTGTTTTTATAACTGGTTCTGAAGGTTCGTTTACTGCAGGTAAAGTAGCTAGTGCATCAAATAATTATATTGGTGCAAGAAATATCTTTATGGGGTCTATGCTTCAGTCATATTCTGGGTATACGTACTCTGATATGTATTATAATAATTCTGTATTTTTAGGTTCTATGATAAATTCTCGTATGACAGAGAATGTAATTAATATTGGATCTAAAATTTCAAGACATTCTCATGAAAGAAATACGATAAACATTGGTTATAATTTGAATTCAAGTTATTCAAATAGTACTTATCAAGGTAATGTTGTAATTGGTAATTATTCAAATTTAACATCAATAAGAGATGTTATCACAATTGGAAATTATGCCTCTCGAAATTCAGCATTTATAAATGATGTCGTAATTGGTAAATATGCAGGTATGAATTCTGCAACTGATATTATAGATGATTCATCAAATGTTATTATAGGTACGTATGCGTCTAGCCGTCCTGTATTGTCTCCATATTCATCAAATGGGAATAAAAAATCAATTTTTATAGGTAATAAGGCAGGTGTTATCTCGAATAATGAAAAAGCCTTAAGCCGTTATTATGACATTTCATTAGGTTATTATGCAAGTAATAGAGTTTTGAATTCAAATGAAGGTAGAGATACTTCATTAAACAATATTGCAATAGGTAAATATGCCGATTATCTGTTAGGGTTTGATGCAATGTCTTTAGCTAGTAATAACATTAAAATAGGTACGTATTCTGGTACAAATACCGCAAAATACCTTCATAATATTCTTATTGGCTCTTATGCCGGATATTATATGGAGGATAAGGATACAATTGCTATTGGTTCGGTTCCATCTTCATCTTCTACACCTGTTGGAACAGGAGCTGATTCTAGGCGTGGAATATATTTTGGTCCTTATGCCGGAACTTACAGTAGGGCACAATATGGCTCTCTTTATATTGGTTATTATGCGGGTTATAACGCTGCTAACAATAGTACTTATACTTATGGAAATGTCGGTATAGGTTATGCTGCATGTGGTTCTTTTATGACTCAAGCAAGAAATAAATGGTGTCTTGGTTGGGGTGGATATTCTTCCGCAATATCAACTTTTTGGAATCCAACTAATGATACTCCGCAAATGTTTGTTGGGTATGCTCTAGCTCCGGTTAACACTTATACAAATACTTCAATTGTTTTTTATGCAAATGATGTATACAAGCCAACAAGTACTTCGTTTAGTACATTCTCGGTTGCTTCTGACAAAAGACTTAAAACAAATATTGTCCCTCTTCGTGATAACTCTTTAGAAAAAATTAGAAAAGTTAATATTTACGATTACACATTAAAAGATGATGATCACAAAGTCCCTCAAATCGGGGTTATTGCTCAAGAACATAAAAACATATTCCCTCAAGATGTGAGAATTGAACCAATGTCAAAACTTTACGCAGTAGGTCTTGATTGGATGATTTACACGATGCTTGATGCAATAAAAGATATTGATAAAAATGTCCAAAATTTACAAAATAAAACGAACGCTTACATAAAAGATTTTATGGGCTTAAAATCTAAAGTTGCAAAACTAGAGGCTCAATCAAAAGCCTTAAATAACCAAAACAAGGACCTTAAATCCCGCCTTGCTAAAATCAATGCAAAATTGAAGTAAATTCTTGTAAAAATCGTATGCTTTTGATGAAATTTTTTTATCATGCACACTTGACAGGCAAAGTCCGATTTGTAATGTCTAAAGGTGATTGTTTTTTTAATTTGTAAAATTTTGTTACAATTCTTTTAGTGTAATTTTTACTATTTAATTGACTATCATTCTTGATGTAGTACTATGGAATAGCATGCTTTTTGATTATCAAAATAAATAAATTGTAAAGAAATATTAAAAAGATTAAAACGTACGTACACAATAGAATATAAAAGAACGAGGTTAATTTAATGTCGACTAAATTTGCAAAAAGAGTAACTCCAATGGGTATTCCAGCTACCAATTTGGACTATTTACCTGACTTGATTGAAGTGCAAAAAAAATCGTTTGAATGGTTTTTAAAAGAAGGTTTGAAAGAAGAATTACTTGCTTTCTCTCCTATTAAAGACTATACAGGCAGATTGGAATTACACTTCCTTCCAAACTACACTTTCGATAATGCTAAATACACTATCGAAGAAGCTAGAATTCACGACGCTACTTACGCTAAACAATTACGTGTTATGGTAAGACTTGTAAACCGTGATTCCGGTGAAATTAAAGAACAAGAAGTTTATATCGGTGATATTCCGACTATGACTGACAAAGGTACTTTTATCGTTAACGGTGCAGAACGTGTTATCGTTTCTCAAATCGTTCGTTCACCTGGGGTTTACTACAAACGTGAAATCTCTCCAACGGGTAAACGTTTATACAACGCTACTATTATTCCAAACCGTGGTGCTTGGATTAAAATTGAAACAGATTCTAACGATTTAATTTACGTTAAAATCGACAAAAATAGAAAAATCTTAGCAACTACTTTATTGAAAGCTATGGGCTTATCGGTTGCTGAAATGGAAGCATCTTTCACTCACTTTGAATTCTTAAAGAAAACTTTAGAAAAAGATACAGCTGAAACTACTGATGATGCTTTAATTGATGTTTACAAAAAATTAAGACCTGGCGACCCTGCATCTGCTCAAGGTGGACGTCAAATCATCGAAGCACGTTTCTTTGATGAAAAGAAATATGATATCGGTCGTGTTGGTCGTTACAAAATGAACAAAAAATTGAACTTGAATATCCCTGCTTCTCAAAGAACTTTGACTATTCAAGATATCGTTTCATCTATCGAATACTTAATTAACTTAACTTATGATGAAGGTTCAGTAGATGATATCGACCACTTAGGTAATAGACGTGTTCGTTCAGTTGGCGAATTGTTACAAAACCAATTCAGAGTTGGTTTAAGCCGTATAGAACGTATCGTTAAAGAAAGAATGACACTTCAAGACAGCGAAACATTAACTCCGTTGAACTTATTGAACACTAAACCTTTAGTTGCTTCATTAAAAGAATTCTTCGGAAGTTCTCAATTGTCACAATTTATGGACCAAATCAACCCATTAGCTGAATTGACTCACAAAAGACGTATTTCAGCTTTAGGACCTGGCGGTTTACAAAGAGAACGTGCAGGATTTGCGGTTCGTGACATTCACCCTTCACACTATGGACGTATTTGTCCTATCGAAACTCCTGAAGGTCCGAACGCTGGTTTGATTGGTTCTTTAGCTACTCACGCTAAAATTAATAACTACGGTTTCATCGAATCACCATTCTTTGTTGTAAAAGACGGTGTTGTTACAGATGAAGTTGTTTATATGACAGCTGATGAAGACGAAAACTTACACTGTGCTCCTGCTGATGTTCAGTTGAATGAAGACGGAACATTCAAAGATGCAAACGTTCCTGTTCGTTATCGTTCAGAATTCGTAATGTGTGAATCTTCAAAAGTTGACTATGTCGGTGTTTGCCCAATTCAAATTATCTCAGTTGCGACTTCTGTAATTCCATTTATCGAACACGATGACGCAAACCGTGCATTGATGGGTTCAAACATGCAACGTCAATCAGTACCTCTATTAATTACTGAACGTCCAAGAGTTGCTACTGGTATGGAAGCTAGAGCAGCAAGAGATTCAGGTATGTTAATCATTTCTGAATATGACGGCGTAGTTGAAAGAGTTGTTGGCGAAGAAATTACTATTAGAGATACGCAAGGTATTCCTCACGTATATCAATTAATGAAATATGTAAGAAGTAACCAAGATACATGTATTAACCAAAAACCTATCGTAAAAGAAGGTGATAAGGTTAAAGCAGGCGATGTAATCGCAGACGGTGCTTCAACTTGCGGTGGTGAACTTTCTTTAGGTAAAAATGTTTTAATTGCATATATGCCTTGGGAAGGATATAACTTCGAAGATGCTATCTTGTTATCAGAAAGATGCGTTCACGATGATATCTTTACATCAGTTCACATTGAAAAATTAGAAATCGACGCAAGACAAACAAAATTAGGACCGGAAGAAATTACTCGTGAAATCCCGAATGTTTCAGAAGAATCTTTGAGACACTTAGATGAACGTGGTATTGTTCGTATCGGTGCTAGAGTTTATGCAGATGATATCCTTGTTGGTAAAGTAACTCCAAAAGGTGAATCTGAACATCCACCTGAAGAAAAATTGTTAAGAGCAATCTTTGCTGAAAAAGCTCGTGACGTTAAAGATAATTCTTTAAGAGTTCCTCACGGTGAAGGCGGTAGAGTTCTTGACGTAAAAGTATTTGACAGAGAAAAAGGTGATGAATTACCACCAGGAGCAAATACTGTAATCAGAGTTTACATCGCTCAAAAACGTAAAGTTTCTGTTGGTGATAAACTTTCTGGTCGTCACGGTAACAAAGGTATTGTTTCAAGAATTCTTGCAAAAGAAGATATGCCATTTTTACCGGACGGTACTCCGGTAGACGTAGTATTGAACCCTCTAGGTGTTCCTTCTCGTATGAACGTAGGTCAAACTTACGAACACTTATTAGGTTTGGCTGCATACTTGACTGGTGAACATTACGCAGCACCTTCTTTTGACGAACGTTTCGGCAAAAATATGTCAGAAAAAGTAACAAAAGAAGAATTGTTACGTGGTATTAAAGAAACAGGCTGTGATTGGGTTGGCGAAGATGGTAAAGTTCGCTTAATCGACGGTCGTACAGGTGAACCATTTGATGAACCTGTTGCTGTTGGTTTGACTTACTTCTTGAAACTTGTTCACCTTGTTGATGATAAAATTCACGCTCGTTCAACAGGTCCTTACTCATTAGTTACACAACAACCATTGGGTGGTAAAGCTCAATTCGGTGGTCAAAGATTTGGTGAAATGGAAGTTTGGGCATTGGAAGCTTATGGTGCAGCTTATACGCTTCAAGAAATGCTTACAATCAAATCTGACGATGTTAACGGACGTAACAGAGCTTATGAAGCAATCGTTAAAGGCGATAACATTCCAAGACCTGGTATTCCAGAATCATTCAAAGTACTTGTAAGAGAATTACAAAGTATCGGTTTGGATATCACAGTTGCTAAGAAAGACGGTGTTGAAGTTGATTTGATGAGTGATATGGACGACTTGAGAAAAGCTGCTCCAAAACGCACTTTATCAGATATCGATTCAGAGTTGTTAAATATTAACTTCTTTGAAACACCTACTACATTCGGTGATCTATAATCCGAAAAACAAATAAGACAACAAACTCAATAAAGGAGAAATTATAAATGTCAACAAGTATAGATTATTTTGATTATATACGAATCAGCATAGCATCACCGGAAAGAATTCTTAAATGGTCATACGGTGAAGTTACAAAACCTGAAACAATCAATTACCGTACTTTAAAACCTGAACGTGACGGTCTATTCTGCGAAAGAATTTTTGGACCTACAAAAGATTGGGAATGCTATTGCGGTAAATACAAAAGAGTAAGACATAAAGGTATCATCTGCGAAAGATGTGGCGTTGAAGTTACAGATTCAAAAGTTCGTCGTCACAGAATGGGACACATTAAATTAGCTGCTCCTGTTTCTCACATTTGGTTCTTAAAAGGTATTCCATCATACCTAGGCTTACTTTTAGATATGACTTTGAAAGATCTTGAACAAGTTATCTATTTCAACAGCTATGTTGTTACAGATCCTGGTGAAAGTGAATTCAAAAAACTTCAATTATTAAATGAAGAAGAATATGAAGACTATATTATGGAACACGAAGATACTGAATTAAAAGTAGGTATCGGTGCTGAAGCAATCAAAGAATTGTTAGGCGAAATCGATGTTAAAGGTCTTGCTGAAGAAATCCGTGCAGAATTAAATGCAGGTGTAAATTCAGTACAAAGAAAAGGTAAATTAATTAAACGTTTAAGATTGTTAGACTCTTTAATCTCAAGTGAAACAGATCCTACTTGGATGATTATGGATGTTCTTCCAATCACACCACCTGATTTAAGACCAATGGTTCAATTAGACGGTGGACGTTTTGCAACATCTGACTTGAACGACTTGTACAGACGTGTAATTAACAGAAACAACCGTTTACAAAGATTATTAGAAATGGGTGCTCCTGAAATTATCGTAAGAAACGAAAAACGTATGTTACAAGAAGCAGTTGATGCATTGATTGATAACGGTCGTCGTGGTAGAACAGTTGTTGGTCCAAACAACAGACCATTAAAATCATTATCTAACATTATTGAAGGTAAACAAGGTCGTTTCCGTCAAAACTTGTTAGGTAAACGTGTTGACTACTCAGGTCGTTCAGTAATCGTAGTTGGTCCTACTTTGGAATTGAACCAATGTGGTTTACCAAAAGAAATGGCTATCGAATTGTTCAAACCGTTCGTTGTAAATAAATTAATCGAACGTGGATATGTACAAAATATCAAATCTGCTAAAAAGAAAATTGAACGTTCAGAAGCAATTGTTTGGGATATTCTAGAAGAGGTAATTGACGGACACCCTGTTATGTTAAACCGTGCTCCGACCCTTCACAGATTAGGTATTCAAGCATTCGAACCAAAACTTGTAGAAGGTCGTGCAATTCAATTACACCCATTGGTATGTACAGCATTCAACGCCGACTTCGACGGTGACCAAATGGCTGTTCACGTTCCATTGTCAATTGAAGCTCAAACAGAAGCTAGAATGTTAATGTTAGCTACAAATAATATCTTAGCTCCTGCAACAGGTAAACCTATTATCACACCATCTCAAGATATGGTTATGGGTATGTATTATTTAACTCTTATTAAAGATGAAAATATGGTACCTTCTAAATATTTCTACAATTTCCAAGATGCAATCGCAGCATTGGAAGCTAATGTTATCAAATTACACGACAAAATCTACGTTCGTGATGAACACGGAAAACGTATTGAAACAACAGCAGGTAGAATTATTTTTAACGAAGCAGTAAGAAACGCAGTTTTATAATATAAAGGTAAATAAACAATGACAAATATGTATACAACACAAAAGAAAACAGTAGATTTCATTAATAAACAAATGGACAAAGGTGCATTGAAAAACCTACTTGCACAAATTTATCTTGAATTTGGTGGTGCTAAAACAGCAACCCTTGCTAATACATTGAAAAACTTGGGTTACCATTACGCAACAAAATCAGGCGTAACAATTTCAATTTCAGATTTGTCAGTTCCTCCAATTAAACAACAATTATTAAAAGAAGCTGATGAAGAAATTCAAAAATCTACAAATAGATACTTAAAAGGTGAAATTACCGAAGTAGAAAGATATACAAAGGTTATCGACACTTGGTCAGAAACAACAGCAAAATTGACTGAACAAGTAGTTAAAAACTTCGATAGATTGAACCCTGTTTATATGATGGCATTCTCAGGTGCCAGAGGTAACTTATCACAAGTATCACAATTGGTTGGTATGCGTGGTTTGATGGCTGACGCACAAGGTCAAATCATCGACTTGCCGATTAGAGCTAACTTTAAAGAAGGTTTGTCAGTAACAGAATACATCATTTCTTCTTACGGTGCTCGTAAAGGTCTTGTAGATACAGCGTTGAAAACAGCTGACTCTGGTTACTTAACAAGACGTCTTGTTGACGTAGCTCAAGATGTAATCATTCGTGATACAGATTGCCATGGTAAAAAACATATCATGTTAAGAGGTATTTATGATGGTGATACCTGTATTGTTCCATTAATCGACAGATTATTAGGCAGAACAATTGCTCAAGATATCGTAGATGCTGATGGTAATGTTTTAGTTGAAGCTAATACAACATTAGATAGAAAAGATATCAAGAAAATTGAACGTTCTGGTATCGAGTTAACAGAATTGGCAGTTCGTTCAGGTTTAACTTGTGAACTTGAATATGGTATTTGCCAAAAATGTTACGGTTGGGCAATGACTACTCAAAAATTAGTTGATGTAGGCGAATCAATCGGTATTATCGCAGCTCAATCAATCGGTGAACCGGGTACACAATTAACAATGAGAACATTCCACACAGGTGGTGTATTCAAAGGTTCTGGTGCTATGAAACATATCATTGCTGAAGAAGCAGGTGAAATCGTTTCTGCAGTAAAAACTCGTGAAGTAAGAACTCGTCACGGGGACGTTGTACAAATTCTTATTCTTGAATCTGATGTTGAAGTTAAAGGCGAAAAGAAAACTAGAAAATATCATATCCCAGCTGGTGCAAAAATCTTATTCCAAAAAGGTCAAAAAATTGAAAAAGGATTTGAACTTGCTGAATACGAACCAGTATCACAAGGGGACGGTTCTCGTTTAACAGAAAAAGCAACAAAAGATATTACTTCTGATATGTCAGGTGAAGTTGTATATCAAGACTTTACAGCTGATGAAAAGAAAGATAGACAAGGTAATGTTTCAAGAACAGCTAATAAGAGCGGTGTTGTTTGGGTTTTAGGCGGTGACGTTTATAACTTACCTGGTAGCTCAAAAATCCTTGTAAAAAATGAACAAAAAATTAAAGAGGGTGAAAAATTAGCTGAAACTCTTACTATTTGCGAACACGGTGGTGAAGTAAGAGTTGGTGAAGACCTTGAAATCGAAGAAGTAAAATTTGAAGGTAAAAAAATTAAGAAAATTGTTTCTGGTAAAGAATTAACAATTGTTATCGCATCAATTATGCCTTCAAATGCTACATTTGAACAAACTAAAAAAGAACAAATTTGGACAGTTGATAAAACTGGTGAAAAATATATCGTTAAATCTCCAGTTGATACAACAGTTGAAAATGGTATGATTATTGCTGAATTGATTAGTGATGATTGTTCTGTTACTTCATCAGGTGAAATTAAATATATCGACGTTGAAGTAGACGAAAATCAAATTATCACAAAATCTGGTGATATCGTATTTATTCCAGAAGAAGTTCATCAATTAAATAAAGAAGCTTCTTTGAAAATGGTTGAATCAGGTACAAAAGTTACAGCTGGTACAGAAATTGTAAAAGACGTATATTGTCACTTAGATGGTATCGTTGAAATTAAAGAATACAATGATGTAATTCACGAAGTAACAATCAGACCTGGTGAAATCCATCAACTTGCAAATGTTTCAGAATTGAAAGTTGAAGAAGGCGAAGTTATTAAAAAAGGTACAGTAATTGCAGACGGTATCAAAGCAAAAGAAACTTCAATTGTTACTATTATGGATTCTGAAATGGAAGATTTGGATATTGAAGATTTAGATGAAGAAAAAGAAGCATCTTTAAGTCTAGATGAAGAAAATATTGCAAATCAACCAATTCAAATTTTGGTAAGACCAGTTCAAGTTATTAAAATTAATCAAAAAGACGTATCAATCAAATTTGATACAACTGATGAATTAATTGATATTATTCCTGTAACTCAATTGCAATACAAAGATGGTGCAAGAGTTCGTAATCTTGACGGTGCAACATTAATCAGAACAAGCTTAGTTCTTCAAATGCAAGGCTACTTATCACACTTAAAAGGTATGGTAGAACTTGATGACAAAGGAAGCTTGAAAATCGTTGTTCTTGATAAATTGATTGTTCGTCGTGAACTTGAAGGTAATTCAAAATTAAACGATTCATTGCAAACTGAACTTCTTGTTAAAAATGGTGAAATAATTGCACCAAAAACACCGGTTGCAAAAACTTGTGTATTAGCAATCAACGACGGTGTTGCTTCAATTAAAAATGAAGAAGAAGATGCAAGAAGATTACTTTTGATTTGTGAAAATTACGAAGAAAAAGTTGCTATAAAATCAAAAGCTGTTGTAAAAGCAGGTCAATTCATAAAACAAGATGACTTGTTAACTGAAGGTGAAGATAGATCACCTGTTTCAGGTCAAATTGTAAGCGTTACAAAAACTGAAATTGTAATTCGTGCCGGCAGACCATACTTAATCAGCCCAGGTACAATGTTACAAGTTTCTTCAGGTTCATTGGTATTACGTGGTGATATGCTTGTTACATTGGTTTATGAAAGACAAAAAACAGGCGACATCGTACAAGGTCTTCCGAGAGTTGAAGAATTGCTTGAAGGTAGAAAACCTAAAGATTGTGCAATTCTTGCTGAAGAAGACGGTACTGCTGTTATCGAAACTGATGACGATATGCCAAGATTGTATTTGGAAAACGAAGAAGGCTCAAAAACAGAAATCAAATTTGCAATTGATGCTAATATCGTTGTTCAAAACGGTCAAAAAATTAAAAAAGGTCAACCATTAACAAGTGGTCCTTTAAATCCACATGACGTTATCAGATTATGTGGTCCTGAAGTTGCACAACAATACTTAGTAGACGAAGTTCAACGTGTATACCGTTCTCAAGGTGTAGAAATCGCTGATAAACACGTTGAAATTATCGTAAGACAAATGACTAAAAAAGTTAAAGTTGTTGATGCAGGCGATACAAACTTATTACCAGGAGAATTGGTTGAAGTTCAATTGTTTGAAAAAGAAAATGCAGCAGTTCTTGCTAATGGCGGTCAAGTTGCAACTTGTGAATACATGTTATTAGGTATCACAAAAGCATCATTGAATACTGAATCATTCATTTCAGCTGCATCATTCCAAGAAACAACAAGAATTTTAACAGAAGCTGCGGTAGATGGTAAAAAAGACTTATTGAGAGGTTTGAAAGAAAACGTTATCATCGGTCGTTTAATCCCTGCTGGTACTGGTTTCTATCATTTAACTCATGCAAATGAAGAAAAAGATAAAGAAGCTCAACGCCGTGCAGCACAAAGAAATCAAGCAAGAAAACCTTCTGCAATCTTAGAAGAAATTGAAGGAATGTTTGGTGCTCCTGAATTTTCAATCGATGACGAAACAATTGGTTAGAAAATTATAATAAAACTAAAAAGGCGAGATTTTCAAAATCTCGCCTTTTTTTTACATTCAATTTAAAAATATTAAACTCCGGAACCTTTGATTTCAATTTTCTTTAAACGTTGTTCAATTTTTCTGTACCATCTTAATGGTTGTTGGAAAAGAGTTTCATATTCTTCAAGTTTGCCTTCTGAAAGCTCTTTGAATTGTTCGTCGCAAACTTCTGTCATTACATCTGAAAGATATTTTGTATATTCTTTTCTATCGATTTTGTCATTGTCTAAAACGATAGGTTCGTGGAATTTTACAAGCACTTCAGGTCTATCTGCACGTAAAAACATATAATTTACGGCAACAGGTACAAGATTAACTTTGCCGTATTTTTTTACAGCGTTTTGAGCAATATAAGCAAGACCTGTTTGGAAATTTATCGGTCTATAGTTAGGTGGCATAATAATTCCCTGAGGGAAAATGTACAAGAAATTATTTAAATCGCCGATAGCTTCTACTGAATATTTTAATGCTGCCATTGAAGCTTGTGGAGATTTTTTGTTAACCGAAAATGCTCCTGCTCTTCTTAGAAGAGGGAAACGGTTTAATTCTTCAACCATTATACGAATTTCTTTATTAAAAATTCTACGGCATAGGTTGTAGCCTACAATTCCGTCCCACCAATTTGAATGTGGTGCAAAAAGTATTGTTGGAATGTTTTCATCTCTGTTTAAAACTTTTTCTGCATCTTTGTAGCGTAATGCAAAAAATCTGTTTTCTAGCATTCCGTAAAAAAATCTATTAGCAACCCATAACCAAAATTTTGAAGTTTTTGCAGGTGCAAATCGTTCATTTTGATTTCTTAATTTTGTTGGGGGAACTTTTGAATATAAATTTTCCATACGTTTATATTCTATAACATACATTGGAAATTTTAAACCCTATGAAAAGAGTAGATTTAAAAAATCTTAATATAATTATTGACGGTGAAAAAAGTTTATTATAGCATGTGGGCAGAGGAAATGAAGTGAATATCTTCAACTGTGCCGCAGCCGTAAAAGTCGGAACACTCCGGAAAGATTGAAAGTTCTTTCATATAACTTATCGCCGAACTTCGGATACAAAGTTAAGGCTTAATTATTAAAACGAATAATTACCCAACCCCTTTAAAAAGATAAGTTTAAGCACCCTAAGGAAGTATAAGGATAAGTGTAGTATAATGCCCGTTGCAGGTGTACAAACGAATACCGTTGGTGGAGGAACATGTCCTCACGGATTGCCACATGGAGCTTGCCCTATTTGTTCAGGCGGAATGGGTGGTGCTTCTCAAAAGAAAGCTGATTTCTCTGCAAAACCTGGGGAAATGAGTTGGAATGAGTGTGCTGCAATTGGGGCAATGATGAGAGCTGCAAAACTTCAAAAGCAATTGAACGCACAAGCTCAAGAAAATCGGCTTATGCAGATTGCAAATTTTGAGCGAACAATGATGAACACATCTCAAAAATTAGCTCAATTGGCAGTTCTTTTAACAAATACTTTTCCGTCAGCTGTTGCAAAACCAATATCACTATTTATTAATAAGGCGGTTGTTCCAATACTGAATTCAATAAAAGATATTCCAGTTAATATGATGAAAACTTTAGACTCTATGCGACAGAAAGTTTTTGATATTCAAGACAAATTAAATGCAATGTTCGGGGAAATGAAAAATTCTATTGAGAAAAAAGTTTCCGAAACCCTCGCAAACTTTAGGAAAAAGGTGAGATTGTTATTCCAAGTTGATGAATCAACTGAAACGACAGATGAGGAAAAAGAAATTGAGGAAGAAAAAAGAACATTTGAAGTCAAAACTTTTATAAATGATTTATATAACAAAATAACTCAGATGACACAAACATACGGTCAGTATAAAAAAGAAGAATTTGAAGAAAAACATAAAACGGGATAACGTTAATGCAAGTTAATAAGATAACAAACAATTTAGCAAAGTTAATATTAGTCGATGATTTAGGGTTTAAAAAACCTCAAATGCCGACTGCTAATAGACCTTATTGTATTTTTGATAATGATAAGGTTGATGTGTTTGTTAAAAATGGGGAAAAAGCTTTACCAAAATTATCTAATATGTTGCAAACAGCAAAAACAGAAGATGAAATTGTTGAAGGTCTTTATATTGCAGATAGAATGATTGACGGCGGTACAAAAAATATGGATAAATTGTATTATCCTGTTTTCTCACGTTTTAATAACTCTCGTTCTGCAAATGTTCAAACTTTCTTATCTGGAATTTATCGTAAAACGTTAAATCCAGACGCTTTTGGACCATTAGTAAAAATGATGTGTAATAACATTATAAATCCGCCAAAATCAAATTTTGACCCAAATGAAGAAGTCGGCGGAGCTGTTATTCAATATATTCGGGAAGCAGTAAAGCAAAGTAAATCACAAAAGTAATAGATTATTAATATAAAGGAAAAGGAAAGAAAATGAGATTACAAGCAATCACAAACCCAATCAGCAGAGTTTTATTCAAAAGTGCTGAACCTGTAAAAACACCTGTTCAAGCAGTTGCAAAAATCGGTGATGGTTTAAATCAACCTCAAAAAGACGAATTTGTAAAAAGTGAAACAGTTGCACAAAAATTAGATACTCCAAAACAAGAAGAAAAAACTTTTGAATTACCAAAAGATGTTGAATTTAAAAAACCAAGAATGGCAACAAAAGAAAAACCATATTGTGAATTTGATCAAAATAAAGTTGATTTATTTGTAAACGCAAAAGAAAAAGCTATTCCAGCATTAACAAAAATGTTAGACGAAGCAAAAACAGAAGATGAAATCTGCGAAGGTCTTTATATTGCAGATAGAATGATTGCAACAGGAACAAAAGGTATGGACAAAATGTATTACGGTTCTTTTTCAAAATTTAATGAAGACCGTTCTCCAAATGTTCAATCTTTCTTATCTGGAGTTTATAGAAGAATTTTAGTTCCGGATGCTTTTGGACCTTTAGTAAAAATGTTAGTAACTAATATTTTAGTTCCTCAAAAAGATGCTCCGTTTGATCCTAATGAATCAATTGGCGGTGCAATTTTAGAACATATTAAAGCTCCTGAGATTCACCCTCTATAGAAAGCATTTGAATGTTTTCTCTAATATTTTTATAATTAAAGTCGACGCTCTCAATTTCTTTATATAATTTGAGGGCTTCTTCTTTATTGCCTTGACGTTCAAGCAATAATGCAAGTTGATATTTTGCATCAATGTGGTTAGGGTCTAATTCAAGGATTTTTTCTAAAGTTTTTATTTCACTTGTTTTGTCGTGTTGTGTTTCGTATAACAACGCTAGTTTGTATAATACTTCAGTGTTTTCTTCATCAACTTCTGCTGCAATTAATAATGCGTCTTTTTGTTCGTAAGTGTTTCCGATTGATTGGTATGCTTCTGCAATTGCAATGTAATATTTTGCACATTTTGAGTTGATTTGAATAGCTTTTTTGTATTGCAAAATTGCTTCATTGTAATTTTTAATGAATGAGTTTACTTGTCCTAATTCATAATAAACTTCCGGATTTGCATTGTCATATTGCATTGCCAAAGTGAAGATTTTAAAACATTCGTTAATGTCTTGTTTTTCAAATAAATATTTTGCCCAACTTGTGAAAGCAACACTCATTTCTGAGTGAATATCTTTTACTTCAAGTGCAGGCACAATGTCAAGAATTTCTTTGTATAACTCAATTGCTGCTGCATAATTGTTTTTGTTCATGAATGTTTGAATCATTAAACGTTTGATTTCAATATTTTCTTTGTTTTTTTCAGAAAGTTCGTTTAACAATGACATACCTTCATCTTCTTTGCCACTAGCAATAAGGATTTTAGCAATATAAGTTCTTGTTTTAATCTTATCTGAAAATGGGTGTTCTAAAAGTTTTTGAGCATAGATCATTGTTTTATCAACATCTTTTTCTAGGTAGCAAAGGTTGATTAAATTATTCAAAAGCCATAAACTTAAGCTATTATTTTCATTAGTAGCAAGTAAATCTTCGCATTCTGTGATGGCGTTTTCATAGTTTTGAATTTTGATATATAACTCAATAAGTTTTTTATGCGTTTCTGTATCTTCAGGGTAGATTTCTAGGATTTCATTTAATTCATCAAAAGCTTCTGCATAATTTTCTAATTCAATGTTTAAATCTGCCATTGTTGTTTTGATTTCAAGAAGTTCTTGGTTGTTGTCTGTTAAAGCTTCAAGTTTTTTTAGAATTTTTAATGAAGAAACTTTTTGTTTTGTTTCTAGGTAAATTCCGCTTAATTCTTTTACTGCGACAATGTTATTAGGGTCTTGTTTTATGATTTCTTGAAGTTCTGTGATTGCTTTTGCGTATTGATTAATTTTTTTGTAGCTTTTTGCAAGAAGTAAACGGACTTCAAGATTTCGTTCTTCTGAGTTTAAAATTGTGATACATTCTTTTATTGCATCATAAATGCTGTCTGTTGTAAAATAAGTTTTTGCTAAAAGAGCTCTAAGTTTGTGGTGTTCAGGTTTTACATCAAGGTAAGTTGTTGCCAATTTTTCAACAAGTTTGTATTTTTTTTGTTTGAATAGCAAATTAGCTTGTTCAAGAATATCTTTTTTAGAAATTTGTAATTCTCTATTTGGCGATGAACTGGTTGAAAGTATCATAATAATCAAATAGATTAATGCTATTATTGAAACTGAAGCTATAAGTAGTACAAATAATGTTGTTGACATGTAAATTCTTTTTCCTTAACCAATCCTATCCTTGATGTATTTTTTTTTAACAAGTGTTTACTTTTAATAAAAAATTATTATAGTGATAGTATATGCTAAAGAAATTAACTTGTCTACTATCCATTTTGATGATTTTTTCGTCTGTAACCCTTGCAGATGAAGTTGGTGGTGAAAAAGATTGGGCAACTTTGTCAGAAGTTGAAAATGCTTGGGACGGGCAAAAAATGATTAAAAATTCTGATTATGACAAAGTCGTAAACGAATTAGAAAAAAGAAAAAATTCAAAAAAAATAAAAGCAGAAAAAAAAGCCGGTCAGATGCTAATGAAAAATACGGAAGTTACAGAATCTGATATGCTTGCAAATTTTAAAGAACAATATCCTTTGTTAAATCTTACTGTTCCTATAAAAATAGGTGATAAAGAAATTCCTGTAGGACATTACAAAGTTATTGGCGTGAAAGATAAAAATGGTAATAAAGTTTATTTGAATTTATGTCAAGCATATAATGTTGTCGGTAGACTTTCAGCTGTTGAAACTGAAGATGATTTTAATGAAAATGAGATAAATTTTGTAAAAATTGAAGATGTTGGCAATAATTTACTTATGGTAAAATATGGCTCTATGAACTTTAATGCGTATTCTTACGTACATTATTAAAAATAAACTCTTCGGGTTATAAAAATTTATTTGCTTTTGTGTTAACTTATTATCATGAAACAAATTTTATATATATTTTCTATAATAATTATTCTTTGTTTGTTGGTTAAAGCTTGCGTGAGGCAAGATATTTCTAATGAAAAAGAATTAAAACACGATGTTGTAAAAACGGAAACAAAATTTGTGTTTCCTCCAGACCCTAAAAATATAAACATTTTTGATGTTGATTATTTGCAATCGCAAGCTCCTGTTGGTAAATTTGGCGGGAAAATGATTTTATCAACAATTGGTGAAGGTCCTAAAACTTTCAATCCGTTTACGTCAAAAGATTCAACTTCTTCAACAATGTCGGCAATGATGTTTGACGGATTATTTTCAACCTCACCAAAAGACGGAAAAATAATCCCACGTTTGGCAAAATCTTATGAAACAAAAGACGGAATGACGTATATTGTTCATTTAAGACACGGGATAAAATGGTCTGATGGCGAACCTATAACCGCAGATGACGTTGTTTTTACGTGGAATAAGATTATTTTAGCAGGTTTAGGAAATACTTCAACTAGAGATGCGGTGATTATTGATGGGAAACTACCAAAGGTTTATAAAATTGATAAATATACTGTAAAATTTGTTATTTCAAAGCCTTTTTCACCATTTTTGAGAGTACTTTCAACTCAAATTGCACCAAAACATATATTTGAGCCTGTTGTTGCAATGGGTGCAAAAGAATTTGATAGTTTTTATTCAACAAATACCGCACCTGAATTGTTTGTAACAAGTGGACCTTATCGTTTAAAACAATATCTTGCAGCTCAAAGGGTGGTTTTTGAAAGAAATTCAAATTATTATATGGTTAACAAAGAGAATAAAAAATTACCGTACTTAGATAAGGTTATTTATTTGATTGTTGGAGATTTGAATAATGAAATTTTAAAATTTGAAGGGCATGAAATTGATGTAATTTCGCTTAGAGGCTCAAATGTTGCACCTTATAAATTGAAAGAAAGAAAATCTGATTATAAGATTTACAATTTAGGTCCTGATACGGGGACTATGTTTGTAGTTTTGAATTTAAACAGAAGAAAAAATGCAGAGGGAAAATATTACGTTGACCCTCAAAAACAATATTGGTTTACGAATAAAGATTTTAGAACTGCAATTGATTATGCTTTAGATAGAAAAAGTATGGTTCAAAATATTGCAAACGGACTTGCAAAACCATTATTTACACCAGAAAGTTTAAATTCAATATTCTTGAATAAATCAATTAAAGGTCATGAAAGAAATTTGGCAAAAGCTAAACAAATTTTGGAAATTAATGGTTATAAAATCGGTAAAAATAAAAAATTATATGACAAATTTAATAACCGAGTTGAATTTGATTTGTATACAAATGCAGGTAATACCGAACGTGAAGCAATCGGCGTTATGGTAAAACAAGATTTAGAAGATTTAGGTATGCTTGTAAATTACAAGCCTATCGAATTTAATACTCTTGTAAACAAAATGACAACAACGCTCGATTGGGATATGATTATAATGGGTCTTACGGGTTCTCCTTTAGAGCCTCACGACGGAAAAAATGTTTGGTCTTCGATGGGGTCATTGCATTTGTTTAATCAACGAGATGATGACTCTCAAATTGAAGACAGATACCCATTTGAAAAACGTCTTGATGAAATTTTTGATTCTGCGGCATTAAAAACGGATTTTGCAGAACGAAAAAAACTTTATGACGAGTATCAACAAATAATTTATGATGAAAAACCTATAATTTATTTGTATTCGCCAATTAGAACTGTTGCGTTACGAAAGAAATTTAAAAATATTTATCCGTCGCAACTTTCGGGGATAACTTATAATATTGAAGAAATTTACGAGGATAAGCCTTAATGCAGATATTATTTTATATTTTAAAAAGAATATTGCAAACTATTCCGTTATTGATTTTGGTATCAATAATCAGTTTTTTTATAATAAGATTAAGTCCTGTTGACCCATTGGCGGAATTAAAATTAAATCCTTCAATCTCAAAAGAAACTTTAAAATCGGAAGAAATCAGGCTTGGACTTGATAAACCTTTGCCTGTTCAATATTTGATGTGGGCAAAAGGCTTTGTTCAAGGTGATTTAGGGGTAACGACAACAGGCGAAGAGGTATCTGTCAAGTTGGGTGAACGTATTCCAAATACGTTGCTTTTGACGTTGGTGGTTATCTTTTTAACGTGGTCTGTCGGTGTTCCGTTGGGAATTTTGGCAGCTGTAAATTGGAAAACTCCGTTTGATAGGGTGCTTACGGTTATAACCAGTATCGGAATGGCAATTCCGTCGTTTTTCTTTGCAATTTTATTGCTTATTTTTGCGGTGAAAACCGGTTGGTTTCCTGTTGGTGGTTTGACTTCGTATAATTTTGATGAAATGAATTTAGGTGAACAAATTTTTGACGTTGTTCATCATTTATTTTTACCTGTTGTTGTTTTATTTACAATATCATTGGCAGGCTTGCAACGTCAAATGAGAGCGAATTTGTTAGATGTCCTTGATAGTGATTACGTAAAATTTGCAAGAGCAAAAGGGTTAAGTGAGTTTAAAGTTATTTTTAAACACGCTTTGAGAAATGCGGTTAACCCTATGATAACTCTTTTGGGCTTTGAGTTTTCGGGTTTGTTATCAGGTGCGGCTTTGACAGAATATGTTTTTCAATATCCAGGGCTTGGACGATTAATTTTGGAAGCTGTTTTGAAATCGGATATTAATTTAGTTATGGCATCTTTGATGATAGGTGCAATTATGCTTGTTGTCGGTAATTTGATTGCTGATATTTTATTGATTTTAACTGACCCTCGAATTAGGGCAAAGGCGTGAGGGTGCAGGCATGATTAAAGATATTTTGAAAGGAATATTGAAAGATAAATTTTCAACAATTGCATTAATTACGCTATTGTTTATTTATTTTTGCTTATTTTTTGCTGAATTTATAGCACCATATTCAAAAGATTATAGTGATAGGGAAATGTCTTATGCTCCGCCATCACCAGTTTTTACGATAGATGAAAACGGAAAATTTTCAAAACCTTATACTTATAACTATAAACGAACTTATGATGATGATTTAATGCAAACAGTGTTTAAGTTAGATAGAAGTAAAAAATATTATTTAAAATTTTTTGATAGAGGTGAAGAATATATCTTTTTTGGCTGTTTAAGAATGGATAGACACTTTTTATCAGTTGAAAAAGGAGGAAATTTATATCTTTTGGGTACAGACATAAATGGTCGAGATGTTTTCTCTCGTCTTTTATATGGTGGTAGAATTTCTATGACGATAGGATTTTTGGCATTACTTGTTTTGTTTCCAATTGGGTTAATTTATGGCGGAATTTCCGGATATTTCGGCGGTGTAGTTGATGTTTTGATGATGAGATTTGCCGAGGCTGTAATGTCTATCCCGAGTTTTTATTTATTAATTATTCTAGCTGCAATTCTTCCGTCAAATATGACAAGTACGCAGAGATTAATTTTAATTGTTGTAATTTTGGCTTTGATTGGTTGGGCTGGTTTTGCAAGGGTTGTAAGAGGTATGGTTTTGTCTGTAAAAAATCAAGACTTTGTTCAATCTGCAAAAATGGCTGGTGCTTCAAATTGGAGAATTATTGTAAAAGAGGTTTTACCACAAACAACAAGTTATGTGATTGTAGCAATGACTTTGTCTGTACCGAGTTATATTCTTTCTGAAAGTGGTTTGAGCTTTTTAGGATTAGGTATTCAACAACCCGATGCAAGTTGGGGAAATATGCTTAAAGAGGCTCAAGAGTATATAAATATTTTGTATCGTCCGTGGCTTTTGACCCCTGGTTTTTTAATTTTTGTTGCGGTCTTATCATTTAACTTAATAGGTGATACAATAAGAGATGTGTTAGATCCAAAAAGTAAAGTCAGGTAGGTGAAAATTATGATACAATATACCATAAGTTTAGTTACTGCAATAGTTTTGGGCTTCGCTCTAGGACTTGAAAGAGAATTGACAAATAAACAAGCGGGCTTAAGAACACATATTTTTGTATGTTTGGGCTCTTGTATTTTTACATTGCTTTCTATTCACGGATTTCCAACATTTGCTTATGGTGATAACGTAGTTATTGCAAATGCAACAGGTGTAAGGGATACAGCACGTATTGCTGCACAAATTGTTACCGGTATTGGTTTTATCGGTGCAGGTACAGTTATGCGTAATGGTTCAACCGTTCATGGGCTTACAACTGCGGCAACATTATGGCTTGCTGCAGGTATCGGTATGGCTTGTGGTTGTGGAAGCTATGAAATAGCTGTTGTTTCAACTGTTTTAGCTGTTCTTGTTTTGATTTCAGTAAAATGGATTGAAAGAAATATTATTGCAAGAAGAAAAGTAGTTCACAAACGTTTGAGATTATCTTTAAGATGTGAAAAATGTAGTGTTAATGAAATTCAAAATTATATTATTAAAGAATATCCATATTTGAATGAAATTAAAAAAGTTGATTTAGACAGTGAAAACGATGCAAAAATTGTTGCTGTAATAAACGTTAAAGACAATAATCCGGTTCAATCGTTATATAAAAATGTGGAAAATGTTCAAGGTATTAAAAAGATTTCAATAAGAGAGGCTGATGAGTAAAAGTAGAGTATTAATTCATTTTCGAGGTAATTCAAAAGATTACTTGAGAACCTTTTTTACAACATTACTTATTGTTGTAATCTTTGGTATTTTGAATATTTTTTATATGATTCACTGTATTTTTAATGTAGATGTGAATACTAAAAAAAATAATGTAGATGCGGTTTTTGAATCATATCTTGTTGATATTTTAATTGATAAAAATACTCAAATTTCAAAAACTTACCCTAAAAATTACGCAGTAAATATGCGTTTAGGGATTTTATACAGTTATAAAAAAGATTATATTGCAGCAGAAAGAGAGTTTAAAAATTCAATAGAAAAGGCTGTTTCGTTTGATTATTCTCCAAATTATCAATTGGCAAAATTGTATGTCAAAATGGATAGATTGCAAGATGCACAAGATGTTATGGACAAAATCGGCGAGAAACCTAACAAAAAGTTGATAAGATTTAAGGGTGATATTTATACTTTGCTTGGCGATGCATATTTTAATCAAGGATACTATGCACTTTCTGTTATAAAGTATAAAAAGGCTCTTTCTTATTACGATGTAATTAAATACAAAGATAAAAAAATCGTGGAAGATAGATTTGTAAATTCTTGTATTGCTCTTGCTGATAAATATGTTGAAGTTGGTAAGATTGATGAGGCGATTTTGTCTTTGGAAAAAGCTTTTGAATTAAAGCCAAAAATGGTTATTTTAAATTATAAATTAGGGCTTTTGTATATGGATAACGATCCTTATAAAGCTTATGAATTATTGTCTTTTGTTCATAAAAAATCACCGCAAACAATGAATTATGATGTTTATTTTGATTTGATAAACAGATTAGCTGATATTGAAGACGTGAAAAATAATCCGACAGAGGCAGAATTATATCGTAAAAAAGCAATGCATTATCAACATTTTGTGAAAAACAATTTGTTATATGACAAAGATTTATTCATTGCGGTTAATAAAATTGATATTCATACAGACATTGCCGCTCAAGAATACATTATGAACGTTCAATTTACGTTGCAAAATAATTCAAGTTTGGATATTGAAAATTTATCAATAAAAGCAGTTTTCAAAGATGGTGATAAGGTTATCCAAACTTATACTCAAAAAATATTTGACGAAACTCGTATATTTGCTGCGGGTACAGTAACTCCACCTATTGCGTTGAGTGTGTCTGAAGCTTATAGTAGTGGTGATAAAAACGGAAGTTTGTCAGTTGATATTTATGCGTATAAATATCCTAAATATCAAGTGAAATTGCATTCTGAAACTGTTAAAAAACCTGATATTATTGAATAAAGATTTGCATTCTGCAATTTTTGCAATCAAATTTTAGGTTATATTTTTGATTTTTTTCATCAATTAAGTATAAATTAACTGGGCTTTTGCACATATTGAAAGCATATTTTAAGCAATGTTTGGTTGTCATAAGAGGTTTGTTTTTTGATGAAACTCCGCTTTCAATTGTGTTTTCAGTAATTTTACAACCACATTTTTCATAAAAAGCTTTTGCGTATTTGTTGTGTGCGTTTGCTCTGAAATCCATTTCTGAATATGGAAATTTTGCGTATTGCAAAGGAGTTTGTGAGCATTTTTTATAGTTTTTCAACCTTTCTTCCATAAGTTTTTCAAAAAGATTTCTTCTAAGTTCATTAATTTTTGAAATTGGTAAAAATGGAAGATTTTTTGATTGAAAAGTTATTTCTTTACAATAAAAATCGCTCTCGTTTGTTTTTCTAAATTGTTTTTCAAAATTTTTTGCCATTTGTTCTAAATTTTTAGCAACTTCTGTTGAATTAATTTCAATCGTTGCAATATTTTTATCTTCATCAGTGGCAACAATTTTGTCGTCAAAAATTTCAATATTTGTTTGAATTTGTCTTTTGGTTTTGGAATTTTTTAATTGTTTTTCAAATTCAAAATCAAAATTTCTAAAAATAGTTGTTCCGACTTTTATCCCGTTCATTTTATTAGGGAAAATTTTATCCCCGTCAATTTTATTTACAAGACAACCTGAATTATTGAAATAAAGTCCGTCTTGAGCGTGTAATCCGTGGTTTTTTATTACAAAATAGTTATTCTCTATTTTTTCTATTTTTCCGATTTTTTCGCCGATTGATTTTGGAGTGTCAAAATTAAAAATATTATTTCGTTTTTCTAAGAAATAATCTGTAAATCCACGGTTGAAAGATTTGTTCAAATTTGGTTCAAAATCAAGAAAAACTTTACCGGAAGAACTTTTTTTGCTGAATTTATCTATGTTTTCACGATAAAACGCAACAATATTTTTTATGTAAGAAATATCTTTTAAGCGTCCTTCAATTTTAAATGATGTAACGCCGGAGTTTATAAGTCTTTCAAGATGTTTTGAAGCATTGAAATCTTTTAATGAAAGTAAATGTTTGTTTTCTGCAATAATATTGTTGTTTTCGTCGATTAGTGTGTAAGTTTTTCTGCAAGGTTGAGCACATTCACCTTTGTTTGCAGAACGTCCGCCTATCGCTTGACTTAAATAACATTGTCCGCTATAACTTACGCATAATGCTCCGTGAATAAAGGTTTCAATTTCTGCTTTAATGTTATTGCAGATATTTTCAATTTCGTTTAAAGAGGTTTCTCGAGCGATTACAATTCGTTTTATTCCGATTTCATCAAAAAATTTAATTTTTTCAAGTGAACTGTTATCGCATTGAGTGCTTGCATGTAGTGGAATTGGTGGTAATTCATTATTTATTGCAAGCTCAATAAGTCCTAAATCTTGTACGATTATTCCATCAACTCCGATTTCATAAAGTTTTTGAATTAGTTTTTTTGCTTGTAAAATCTCATTGTTATCAAGAATTGTATTTATCGTGCAATAAATTTTTACATAAAATTTATGTGCGTAATCAACGATTTCTTTGATGTCTTCAAGAGAATTTGAAGCATTTTGTCTTGCACCGAACATATTGGCACCAACATAAACCGCATCAGCACCGTAATTTATCGCTGCAAATGCACATTCTTTATTTTTTGCGGGGGCAAGCAATTCTGTTTTCATTATTTTAAACTTTCAAAATATTTTATAGTTTTTTTCAAACCGTCCTCTAATTTAACAGTAGGCTCGTAACCTAAAACAGTTCTTGCTCTTGTTAAATCGGGTTTGCGTTTTACAGGGTCATCTGATGGTAATGGTTTGTGAATGATTTTTGAATTTGAATTTGTTAATTTTATAACAAGTTCTGCAAGTTCTAAAATTGTAAATTCTGCATCATTACCAACATTTACAGGTTCAAAATAATCGTCTTTGTTCATCAATGAAATCATTCCGTTAATTAAGTCATCAACATAGCAGAATGAACGAGTTTGAGAACCGTCGCCGTAGATTGTTATATCTTCGTTGTTAAGAGCTTGTACAATGAAGTTTGAAATAACTCTACCGTCGTTTTTAGCCATATTTGGACCGTAAGTGTTGAATATTCTTATAATTCTTGTATCAACGTTATTTTGTCTGTGGTAATCCATCATTAACGTTTCTGCAACACGTTTTCCCTCGTCGTAACAACTTCTTACGCCGATAGTGTTTACATTTCCCCAATATTCTTCTTTTTGAGGGTGCATAAGAGGGTCGCCGTAAACTTCACTGGTTGAAGCTTGTAAAATTCTTGCTTTAACACGTTTTGCAAGCCCTAAAAGGTTTGTAACTCCGATAACACTGGTTTTGATTGTTTTTATCGGGTTGTATTGGTAATGAATAGGGCTTGCAGGACAAGCAAGGTTATAAATTTGGTCGGCTTCCAAAAGAATTGGTTCAATAATATCGTGTCTTATTAGTTCAAAATGGTTGTTGTCTAATAAATGTTCAATATTTTTTTTAGAACCCGTGAAAAAATTATCTACACATAAAACGTAGTTATTATCATTTAATAATTTTTCACATAAGTGTGAGCCGATAAATCCTGCTCCGCCTGTTACTAAGATTGTTTTGGTCATTTTTACCCTCTTTTAATTTTATTTTATCATAAACAATTCTTAATATTATTTTTTTAAAATTTTGAGTATGTAAATTTGCAAAAAACTTGAGCGACATGAGTTTTCGCCATTTGTTTCAAATTCGCAACGTTATTAAGTTTTAGTAATAATCGGTGGAAATAACCATGCCTACATGGTTGCAATAGTTTTTAACACATTCTTAACAAAACTTATGTAAAATTTTTATAATAAGTGTACAAAATTGGTAAATCCACTGCCGTAAGGGAAAAGCGATTTTTAACAAAAATTAATGTAAAAAGATTGTCATGTTATAGTAAAATTAAGACTTTTTTATTATTTTTTGTTTTAAAATAGTTATACAATAAATCTTGGGAGGCGGGGTTAGTTCTCGCAGAAAAAGGATAGTTTAGGATTTTTATCCAACTTAAACCACAAATTAGTTTAGAGTTTATCCAAATGTTATTTTATACGTCATTTATGTGATAAAAAAAATTGAAAATAACATTAAAATTTAAAAAGAAAGTTTAATCGGAGGCAGAAGTTGTTAGAACGCGGTTATATACAAATTTATACAGGTGATGGCAAAGGTAAAACTACAGCATCATTGGGATTGGCTATGAGAGCTTTAGGACATGGTTGGAAAGTTCTTATTATTCAATTTACAAAAGGCGATAGTGCAACATCATACGGTGAAATTGTATCTGGCGGTATGTTTCCTAACTTAGAAATCGTTCAATGCGGTATGGATAGAGTTGTTTACTCTCATAACGTATGCTTGGAAGATTTCAAAGAAGCTAAAAAAGGTTGGGAATTAGCAAAAGAAGCTATTAGTTCTAATGAATATCAATTGATTATTTTAGATGAAATTAATATTGCAATAGCAATGAATATGATTAAAGTTTCAGATGTAAAAGACGCATTGTTGAACAAACCTGAAACATTAGAAATCGTGTTAACAGGTCGTTATGCTCACCCTGAATTAAAGGCGTTAGCTCACCTTGTTACCGAAATGAAACCTATAAAGCATTACTTTGATATTGGCGTTATGGCAAGACAAGGTATTGAGTATTAATTTTAAAAACCCTCTTTTTAAGAGGGCTTTTTTAGTTTAGTTTTTTGCATTAATTTTGAGAGTATTTATGAATAGAATTGGCATATATGCACATTACGATATAAAAAACATCGTTGACGATTACGTTTTATTTGCTATTAGTGAATTGAAAAAAGTCTGTAATGAGGTTATTTTTGTTTCTTGCTCGGATTTAAAAGAGGAAGAATTAAATAAATTAGATTGTCATAAGGTTGTAGAACCGCATAAGGAATACGATTTTGGCTCTTATAAAAGAGGATTTTTTTATGCAAAAAATAATAATATGTTGAAAGCTTGTGATGAATTAGTTTTCTTGAATGATAGTTGTTATGGACCTTTTAAGTCTTTAGACAAAATTTTTGATTTAATGAAAGAAAATTCTTGTGATTTTTGGGGATTAACTAAAAATAAATATGCGTTTAAAATTATAAAAAATAAAACAAAAGATTGTTATATCCCACATATTCAGTCATACTTTTTTGTTCTAAGACCGTCAGTATTTAATTCTAAGGCATTTAGTGAGTTTATTTTTTCTGTCAAAGAGGAAGAAAATAAAAATTCTGTTATAGAAAAATACGAAATAGGTTTAACTACTGAATTAGAGGCTAATGGATTTACTTCGGATTATGCTATTAAAGATTTTTATAAATATAACAATCCGACAATTTATAAATGGCGAAAATTGTATAAAAAATCTGATTTCCCATTTATAAAATGTTCTCTTTTGAGGTTAAAGAATTCTTTGCACACAACTGTTGATGGTTGGAAAGAGCTTTTGACAGAAGAGCAAATACAATTGATTGAAAAAAATCTTTCGTATACAAAACGAAAACAACCGTTAAAACACTATGCACCAAGATTTTTGAAAGAATTTGTGTTTAACAGATTGCCTAACAAAAAAATGAAATCAAGAATAATTACAAGATTTTTGTTGAAAACAGTTTTTGCCTTTTTAACGGATTAGTTTTAATCAAAAAGCGGAGATTTTTTAGTTTTTAATCCTAAAATCTTTTTTATTTTTCGTGCAAAACTGATGTAATAAACTTTCATTCGAGAAAAACTCATTGCAATAATACATTTTATAATGAGTAAAAATAAATCAAAGCTAGGATTTTTTTTGAAAACATTGATGTATGCAAGCATATTCACCAAGCAAAAACGAGGACGATGTGGTTTTTTGATGTAACTGTTTGAATGAATTCTCCAGTTTGTAAGTTTTTCAGATAAGTAATAAAAATTATTATTGAATGCGATGTTTATGTATAACCACCAGTCAAAAAGGGCATCTGTCGGAGAATTTAAAATATCATTTGTTAACAAATCTTTTTTTAGCATCACGGAAGATAATGTTAAAATTGGATTTTTTTTGTAGAAAGATTTGAACATGTTTTTTGGAAAATCTAATTTTGAAAGTTGGTTTTCAGTTTCAATAACTTGATTTTTTACATCATTAATCCAATCTTCGTCCCCGATTAAATTCACAGAATTGAAGATAAAATTTATATTTTGCGGACTTTTTTCAATTCTGTTTTTTAACGTGTTAGGACAAAAAGTATCATCACTTTCTAAAAATGCAATCCATTCGCCGGTTGCGTATTTTAATCCTGTTTGAATTGATTTAAGAAGTCCTTTGTTTGTTTCGTGGCAGATTAATTTAATTCTATTATCGTTACAAAAATTTTTGATGATTTCAACGGAGTTATCACTAGATGCGTCATCAACGATAATAAGCTCCCAATCAGAATAAGTCTGTGCAAGCACAGACTTAATTGTTTCTGATATATATTCGCTATAATTATAGCTTGTTGTGATTATTGAAATCATATTTTTCCTTGAAGTTTGGTTGTTTATTATGAACAACCAGAGTAACCACAGTTAGGACAAATGAAACAACCCTCAGCCATTTCAATTTTGTTTCCGCATTCAGGACAAACAACAGTTTTGATTTCTCCTGTTGGGTTGTATTCTTCAACTGTTTCAGTTTCTTCAACCTTAGTTTCTTCTTCAACTTTTTTATCTTCTGCTTTTTTAGTTAAATTCATTGGTTGAATAGGTCTGCAGTTGTTTCTGTAAACTGTAATACCTTTTAAATCATTTTCGTAAGCTAAGATATAAGTTTGTTCAATATCTTCACGAGTTGCACTTTCAACAAAGTTTACAGTTTTTGAAACAGCGTTATCAGTGTGTAATTGGAATGCAGCTTGCATTTTTACGTGCCAGTAAGGTGAAACGTCGTGTGCTGTTGCGAAAATATTTTTTGTAACTTCGTCAATGCCGTTAACGTGAGCGATTGTACCTTCTTCTGAAATTTGACGCATAACGTCATTTGAGTAAAATCCGTGTTGAATTGCATATTCTTTGAAGATAGGATTTACTTCAAGCATTTCAGTTCCGTCCATAACGTTTCTCATAAATACAAGACCGAATAATGGTTCAACACCACCTGATGCACTTGCAATCATTGAGATTGTACCTGTTGGAGCGATACAAGTTGTAGTTGCGTTTCTGATACCGTATTTTTCAATTTCGCTATCAAGTTCTGCCCACATTTCGTCTGTTATAGCACCAGCTGATTTTCCTGCATATTTTGTTTGCAAGAATTTTTTGCCGTCATAAATACTTCCGTCAAAGTTTTTGAATTTGCCTCTTAGTTTTGATAATTCAATTGATTCAACTTTTGAATGGTAATCAATAAATTCCATAACTTTTGCTGCAAGTTCAGTACCTTCTTTAGAATTATAAGAAAGGTTCAATTTCATAAGCATATCAGCCCAACCCATTACGCCTAAGCCGATTTTTCTGTTATTTTGTACCATTTCAGAAATTTGTGGTAATGGATAGTTGTTTACTGTGATAACGTTATCTAGGAATTTGATTGAAAGTTTAGTGATTTCTTTTAATTTATCCCAGTTGATTTCACCATCTTCTACCATTAAGCCTAAGTTGATTGAACCTAAGTTACAAGCTTCGTATGGTAACAATGGAACTTCCCCGCAAGGGTTTGTTGATTCGATTTCGCCGATTTGAGGAGTTGGGTTATCAGCATTCATTTTGTCAATGAAGATGATACCGGGTTCACCTGTACTCCAAGCGTTGTTTACAATCTTATCAAATACTTCTTTAGCGTTTAATTTTCCAGCAACTTCATGAGTGTTAGGGTGAACAAGTTCATATTCTGAATTGCTTTTTACTGCTTCCATGAATTTGTTTGTAAGAGCTACTGAAATATTGAAGTTATTTAATCTTGATGTATTATTTTTGCAATCAATGAATTCTAAAATGTCAGGGTGGTCAACTCTTAAAATACCCATGTTAGCACCACGTCTTGTTCCACCTTGTTTTACGGCTTCAGTTGCTGCATTGAAAACTTCCATGAATGAAACAGGACCAGAAGAAACACCCATAGTTGATTTAACTACACTATTTTTTGCTCTTAAACGTGCGAATGAAAAACCTGTTCCACCACCTGATTTGTGAATTAATGCAGTATTTTTAACTGTTTCAAAAATACCTTCTAAAGAATCTTCAACAGGAAGAACGAAACATGCTGACAATTGACCAAGTTCACGACCTGCGTTCATAAGTGTTGGTGAATTTGGCATAAAATAACGTTCAGTGATAGCTTTGTAAAATTCATCACTTAATTTTTTAACGTCATCTTGAGTTTTGCCATATTGCAATTCAGCTTCTGCAATAGAATCTGCAACTCTTCTAAACATTGTTGCCGGAGTTTCTACGCAATTACCTTCTTTATCTCTTTTTAAATATCTTTTTTCCAATACTTTTATCGCATTTTCCGATAAACTTACTTTGTCTTGAGTTTCCACGCTCACAGTAACCTCCCTAATTTATTTGTGATAATTATTATTTTCTAGTTTATGATAGTTTTGATAT
>CAZKJV010000003.1:0-27912 GCA_964553175.1 uncultured Muribaculaceae bacterium
GAGACTCCATCTCAAAAAATAAATAAATAAAAATAAATATTAATAAAATATAAAACTGTTTTACCGTAAAATAACTTAATAAATTCCAATTTTAAGACAATATTTAATCTTTACAAGTTTTCATTTTTTTGTAAAAATATAGTGTTATGAATATTATTACGACATTTAATCCTGTGAAAAATAGAAATTTTACACCGCAAAGTCCAAAATTTGCGGATAATTTTGTGTCTAAAAATATCATAAATGAAAATAAAGTTGATAATAAAAATTTAACAAGAGATATTTTTTCTAAAGCAACAAATCCTATTTCTTTTACAGGTAAAAATTTGAGTAAAAAAGAACAATATGGAAATGTTGTTAAAACGTTGACTTTGTTTAGTGAAAATGCTCAAAAATCATTTGAAACTCAATATAAAAAAGGCGGAGTTTTTGCAAAATCCGTAGATAAAATTTGCGGATTGTGGATGTCGCCAAATCAATCTAAAATTGTTAAAAAAGAACTTGAAACGTATAAAAATAATGTTGATTTATTAAATGCATCTATTGAAAAAGGAACTTTTCCGAAAACATTTAAAGAAATTTTCGGCGTAAAATATGAGCAAAAAAATATAGACAAATTTAATGAAGTAAATGAACGTCTAATGCTTGCATCTACGACGCAATACATGGCAAATTCAATAGAAGAAAAGCTTAAAAAAGATTTAGATATTGCAGAAAAAAATAAAGGTCAATTAAAAGATGACCTTGTTCCAAAAGTTAATTCTTTAGCTCCAACAGGTTCTATACCTATAATGTATGTTTCAAATCCGAAAGAAAATGTTTACAAGGATATGGAAAAAGCTATTACAGAAGCTGTTGGCGGTAAAGATGCTCTTTCTGCAATGCTTGAATCACAAAAAGTAAAACCTGACGCAACGCAAGAAGAAAAATATCATGCGTATTACAATATGGCTAAATTTTTAACAAAAACAAGTAAAATGACGGCTGAAAAATGTAGCAAAGGTAAATCTGAAAAAGAATTAAAAAAAGATTACGACGAGGCTTATGAAAAAGCATTCGGAAAATCAAATGATATTCAAAAAAGAGTAGATAATTATAACCGTTTTCAACAAATCGGCTCAAGTATGCTTAAATCAGGTGTAAAAAATCCTTTAAGACTTGCTTTAATAGGTTTAATGGGACTTACAAATCCTCTTGCGACAATTCCTGTCGGTGTAGCTTTGGGATTTGGTTTTGATATGCTTGAAAAAGCTACTGATGATGTTACTGAAAAAGATTTATCTAAAGAATCTATGAAAGAATTAATGGAAAGTACTGCGGAAAGTTATGCTTATTATGCAATTGAAGCGGGTTTAGAAACTGTACTTCCTACATTTTCAACAGGAAACAAAGTTATTAATGCCGTTTTATCAACCGCAAGAGATACAACCATAAACGTAACAACAAATATGGTTACAGATTATATGACTTCCGGTAAATGGGACAGTTCGCAAATTGCACCTAGAGCTTTTGTATCAGTAGTTTTTGGAAAAATTTCACCTCAAGATAATTTAGGTAAAAGCTTATTAACAATGACAAAAGGTGGTGTAAAAGATGCTTTATTGTATGATAATTCCGAAAAAAATTCTGTAAAACAGTTTATAACTAAATTACAAACAGAATTACAAAAACAATACATGCAAAATCCGGAATTGTATTCTTCTCTAAAAGCTATTGCGATGAATAACCCTAAAGCATTTGAAAATATGGTTGCTGATTTATTACAAGAACAAATTGACAAAGCAACAGAAACAAGAAACGAAAAAAATAGTTAATTTTATTGCTTTTGAGTGTAGTAATTCAAAATATAAATTGCAAAAATGATAATTGTAGAACCGATAATAAGGTTTACGATGTCAATTTTTTCGTGAAAAATAAGGATTGAAAAAATAACTCCAAACGGGATTTTTAAATTATTCATTACGGATAAAGTTGAGTATTTAACCATTTTTGCTCCTTTATTCCATAGCCAAAATCCAATTCCTGTCGGAATAATTGCAAGGTATAAAAGTGATAAAATTTGAGGTTTGGTAATAATTAAGTTTGAAAAATCTATTGAAAAAATTACGGATGGTAAAATCAACAAAAGTGCACCAAAATAAGCACTTGCCATTAGATTTGAAGTTTCGTTACCGATGTATTTTTTCCATAAAACTTGACCTAATGCAAATGAGCAGTTGCAAGTTTCCATTAAAACAACGCCTTTGAGAATTATATCAAATTTAAGGTTATTCCATACGATTATTCCTGCACCGATTACAGACATTAAAATGCACAAAATGTATATTGGTTTAAATTTTTCACCAAAAAAACACGACCAAATTGCAACAAAAATAGGTGTCGTGGTTGTTAAAAGTGCGACTTCATTGCCTTGTAGATATTTGAATGCTTTTATAAATGTTAAATACATTATGCCAAATTGAAAAACTCCGATTAGCATAGCTGTTAGATGAGTTTTTAAATTAAATTTTTTCAAAAACGGTAAAAATATTAGTGTTGCAAAAAATAATCTGCAAAAAACAACAAATTCCGCAGGTAAAATGCTCAATTGGTCTTTTATAAGTCCAAAAGATAAGGAAAAACAAACTGTTGCGATGATTAAATATAACATTTTTGTACCAAAATAAATAAATGATACTTAAAATATTCAAAATTGTAAAATAAAATTATCGGCTAACTTTACACGGATTTATATTTAATGTACTATTAAAGAAAATTAGGAGTGTCCATGGAAAACTTAAAATATAAAAGAATTTTGTTGAAAATTAGCGGTGAAGCATTGCTTGGAGAACAACAATTCGGGATTGATTATAAGCCTGTTGAATTTATTGCAGAAGAAATCAAAAAAATTCATGATATGGGCGTAGAAGTTGCAATTGTAGTCGGTGGTGGAAACATTTTCAGAGGAATGAAAAATAGTGCAAGACTCGGAATGGATAGAGCTTCAGGCGACTATTTAGGAATGCTTGCAACTGTTATGAACGCTTTGGCTTTGCAATCAGCATTGAAAAAAATTGATGTATCTTGCCGTGTTCAATCTGCAATTGATATGAATCAAATTGCTGAACCATATAGAAGATTTAAAGCAAATAGACACCTTGAAAAAGGCAGAGTAGTAATTTTTGCAGCGGGAACAGGAAATCCGTTCTTTACAACAGATACGGCAAGTGCTTTAAGAGCGTCAGAAATTGATGCACAAGTTATGTTAATGGCAAAAAATGGTGTTGATGGGGTTTATACAGATGACCCTAACGTAAATAAAGACGCTAAAAAACTTGAAAACATTGATTATGATGAAATAATTAAAAATGATTTGAGAGTAATGGACAGATCAGCTTGTGATTTGTGCCAACAAAATAATATTCCTATTATAGTTTTCGATTTTAAAGCAGAAAATGCAATAAAGAAAATTATTCTAGGTGAAAAAATCGGAACATATGTAGGTAAACAATAAGAAAGAGGTAACAAATGACAGAAGCATTAGATGCAATGTTCAAAAACGGTACAGAAAAAATGGAAAAAGCTCTAAACCAATTACACAGAGATTTTACAACAGTAAGAACAGGTAGAGCAAATCCTGCTATGCTTGATAAAGTTATGGTTGATTATTATGGAGCTCCAACTCCATTGAAACAAATGGCTCAAATTACAGTTCAAGAAGGTACAACTCTTGCAATTGCTCCATTTGATAAATCAATTTTAAAAGAAATGGAAAAAGCATTAATTAAAGCTGAATTGGGTGTATCTCCAAACAATGACGGTACAACAATCAGATTGAACTTCCCACCTTTAACAGAAGAAAAAAGAAAAGAAATTACAAAAGACGTTAAAAAATATGGTGAAGATGCAAAAGTTCAAGTAAGAAATGTTAGACGTGATATGACTGACGAATTGAAAAAAATTGAAAAAGCTGAAAATTTACCAGAAGATATGGTAAAAGATAACCAAGATAAAATTCAAAAATTAACAGATAAATATACTGGTATTATCGATAAAGAAGTTACTGACAAAGAAAAAGAGGTTATGACAGTATAATGGATAAAGAACAAAATCCAAAATCTATGGCTAGAATAATAACAGGTACTGTTTTTGGACTAATCTGTTTAGGTTGCTTGACTTTAGGCGGTATTCCTTTGCTTTTATTAGTTTCAATAATAGTATATTTAGGGTCAAAAGAATATGTGCAAATTTTACAACATAAAGGATTTTTCCCAAGTTTAAAAGTTATTCTTTCTGCGGATATAATTTTTGCGATTTTAGCATATTTCAATTGCTTTGATTTAGTTCCATTAGCATTTACTGTTGGTGCTATTTCATCATTTTTATGGGTATTATTCAGAGGTAGACAACCATATATTGCAAATGTAGCAACAACTATTTTGGGTTTTGTTTATTGCGGTTGGTTCCCTCTACATTTGTTATTCTTAAGAGATATCGGTTCTTATAACGCTTCTTCTATGCAAATGTTATTAAAATCAGATATTTTCAATGCAGGTTTAGGGTATGTAATGTTTATGTTCTGGCTTGTTATTATAACTGATGTTGGTTGCTATTATGTTGGAAAAAATTTCGGAAAACATAAACTTGCACCTGTTGTTAGTCCTAAAAAAACGATTGAAGGTTCAATTGGTGGTGCTGTTTTAACAATGGTAGCAGCTTTTGTAGTAGGTCAAGCAATTCAATTACCTTGGTATCATGCATTAATTGCAGGTTTATTAGTTGCAACTTTCTCTCAATTAGGAGATTTGTGCGAATCATTAATTAAACGTGATGCCGGTGTAAAAGATTCGGGTGATTTACTTCCAGGGCACGGTGGATTTTTAGATAGAACTGACAGTTATATCTTCACAATTCCTGTAATGTACTATTATTTTGCATATTTTGTAAATTCAAATGAACTTTGGATAAATATTACAAACTTTGTTAAAGGACTCTTTTAATGTTTAAAACGTTAGAAGAAATATTCAATATTAAAATTACGGATGAGGCTTTGTTTGAAAAAGCATTGACTCATCCGTCTTTTACGAAAGAAAATAATATAAATTCGTTAAACAATTATGAAAGATTAGAATTTTTTGGGGATTCTGTTTTAAAACTTGCGGTTTCTGAAAAATTAATAAAAAAATACCCCGATAGACATGAGGGTGATTTAACAAAAATTCGTTCAATTCTTGTTTCTGATGAAACGTTAGCAAAAATATCAGAAAATATTGGTTTAACAGATTTGATAATTTTAGGTAAACACGCAGAAAAAGCAGGTGAAAGAAATAGAAGTTCAATCAAAGCCTGCGTATTTGAGGCACTTTTAGGGGCATTTTATTTAGATAATAAAAAAGAGGAAATCATTAATTTTTTAATTGATGTTTTTGAACCTTATGTGCTTGAAGTTACACAAAATTTTCAAAAATATAATGCAAAAGAACTTTTGCAAGAATATACTCAATCAAAAACAAAAGATTTACCAAAATACGTACTTTTGGAAGAATTAGGTCCTGCACATGCACCGCAATTTAAAGTAGAAGTTACGTATCAAAACAGAATTTTGGCAACCGCAATAGGAAGAAATAAAAAAGATGCGGAGCAAAAATGTGCATATCAAGCTTGTATTAAATTAGGAGTAATAAATGAATAAAGAAATTATTGTATCACCATCAATATTATCAGCAGATTTTGCTAATTTGGAAAGAGATATAAAACTTGTTGAAGACAATGGTGCGGATTGGATTCACGTTGATGTTATGGACGGTCATTTTGTGCCAAACATTACAATCGGAATTCCTGTTGTAAAATCTTTAAAAAGATTTGCAAAAAAAGTCTTAGATGTGCATTTGATGATTGAAAATCCGGAAAAATATGTTGAAGATTTTGCAAAAGCAGGTGCAGATATAATAACATTTCATTATGAGGCTGTTAAACCAGAAAATATTAAAGAATTATGTGAAAAAATTCAGTCTTTAGGTTGTAAAGCAGGTATTTCAATTAAACCTAAAACAAATCAAAACGATATTTTACCATATTTGCAATATGTTGATATGGTGCTGGTTATGACAGTTGAACCAGGTTTTGGCGGACAAGAATTTATGCATTATTGTGCACAAAAAATTCCGACAATACGTCAAAATGGAAAAGAGGATTTAATCATTCAAGTTGATGGCGGAATTAATGATGTAACTTCAAAAGTATGTGTTTCTTTAGGTGCAAATTCACTTGTAGCAGGAAGTTATATCTATAAAAGTAAAGACGTTAAAAAGGCAATAGAATCTTTAAGAGCATAATATGGCAAAAATCGGACAAATTTATAAAATACATTCTGATTTTTATTACGTAAGTTGTGATAACGAGAATTTTGAATGCAAACTTCGTGAAGTTTTAAAAAAGCAAAAACAAACAATCGTTGTCGGCGATTATGTTGAATTTGAAAATGGTGCAATTGAAAAAGTTTTGCCGAAAAAAAATTATATTCCACGTCCAAATGTTGCAAATGTTGATCAAATCATCATTGTTTCTGCTGTAAAAGAACCAAAACTTGATTTTCAACAGCTTAATAGATATATCAGTTTTGCAAAATATTATGGAATAAAAACAAAATTATGTTTTAACAAAAACGACCTTTCATCAGATGATTCAACGATTGAAAAAGTCTTTCAAATTTATGAGCCATTAGGTTATGATATAATATTTACGTCAGCGAAAGAAAATGACGGATTAGAAGATTTTAAAGAACTTTTAGACGGAAAAATCTCTGTTTTATGCGGAAATTCAGGTGTAGGAAAATCAAGTTTAATTAATGCGATAAATCCTGAATGTAACTTACGAACAAAATCTGTAAGTGAAAAAACAGAACGAGGAACGCATACAACTCGGCATTGTGAGATTATAAATGTTTCTGAAACGATAAAAATTGTTGATACTCCAGGGTTTAGCAATTTGAAATTTGATTTTTTAATCCCGACTGAAGTTGATGAATTATTTGATGAAATTAAACAATATAAAGGGTATTGCAAATTCGCAGACTGTTTACATGACAATGAAAAAGGTTGTGCGGTACTTGAAAATATTGATAGTATAGATTTAAGCAGATATGAAAGTTATCTTGCATTTGTTAAAGAAGCAAAAGAATATAAAGAAAAAATCAAATATTCAGGCACAAAACGTGAACGAGAAGCAAATTTTAAACATCATAACAATAAAGTTTCCGTAAAAATTAGTGTAAAAAAACGAGAACAAGCAAGAAATACTCAAAAACAAAATATAAATCAGACAATACATGAAGAATAGTAGGAAAAAATGGAAGAATTAATTAAAAAAATTGAAGAAAAACTTGATGAATATTTACCGATAAGTTATCCGGAAGAAATTTTTCAATCAATGCGTTATAGCTTGTTAGCAGGAGGAAAAAGATTAAGACCAATTATGTGTCTTGAAGCTTGCAAAGTTTTTGGTGGAGAGGTTGAAAAAGCAATGCCTACAGCTTGTGCGTTTGAAATGTTACATACACAAAGCCTTATTCATGACGATTTACCTTGTATGGATAATGATGATTACAGACGTGGAAAACTTACTAACCATAAGAAATTTTCAGAAAGTACGGCTGTTTTGGCTGGTGATGCTTTAATTAGTTATGGTACACAATTAATTATCGAAAAATCTGATTTACCTGCTGATGTTATTATAAAAGTTTTAAGAGAACACGCAATTGCAGCGGGTGCTTATGGAATTATTGCAGGTCAAGTTGTTGATATTGCAATGGAAGGCAAACCTTATGATGAAAAAATATTGAATTTTATTCATACTCACAAAACGGCTGATTTATTTAAAGGTGTTTTGAAATCGGGTGCAATAATTGCAGGTGCGAACGATGAACAAATTCAAGCTATGGACGATTTTGGTCAAAAATTAGGTTTTGCATTTCAAATTTGCGATGATGTTTTAGATGAAATTTCAACATTTGAAGAAATGGGTAAAACTTTAGGTAAAGATAAAAATGCAGGAAAACTTACATATACTGCACTTTTTGGTCTTGAAAACGCAAAATGTAAAGTTAATTCCCTTTTAGATGATGCTTGTGATATACTTAATACATACGAGATAAAATCTGAAGTATTTAATAAAATAATTAATTCTATAAGAGAAAAGGTTAATAAATAATGGAAAGTTTAATGTCAAAAATTGTAAATACAGGTATTGAAGCCCTTGTTGCAGGCATGTTGGCATCGCTGTTGGCTCAAGGTATAAAATTAATGCTTGATGCTCTTATCAATAGAAGACTTGATTTTAGAGTTCTTACAACAACAGGCGGAATGCCAAGTTCTCATTCAGCAGGTGTTGTTTCTTTATCCACGGTAATCGGAATAATTACAGGATTTACATCACCTATTTTTGCTGTATCAGCAGGTTATGCTTTTGTTGTAATGTATGATGCAGCAGGCATTAGACGAGCTTCAGGAAAAATGGCTGTATGCTTAAATAAAATTATGAGTGAATTTTATAAACATGACATAAGTGCAGCAGGTACAAAATTAAAAGAACTATTGGGACATACTCCAAAAGAAGTTTTCTGTGGTGCTTTGCTTGGTATTGCTTTTGCATTTTGGTTTCATTATATCTTCCTTTTATAATGGGGTATAAATGAAAAATTTTATTTTAATAAGAAAAAATTTAGCCTTTACTCTTGCAGAAATGTTGGTTGTAATGACGGTTATTGCTGTTGTTGCAATGTTAAGTATTCCGACGGTTGTTTTGACAAATAGAGATAAGGCTTTTTCTGATATGCTAATAAAAGAATATCAGAATATTGAAAAGGCGTTTTTCTTAGAAAAATTATTTAATTTAGATGTTAGTGAATATGACATAAGTTTTGTTGATAGACCTTATCGTCCCGAAACTTTGTTTATAATGTTATCTAAAAAATTAAAAACGATAAAAATTTGCGGTGAAATGGAATTGGGTTGTTTTGGTGAAAATGAATTAAAAGGATTTAAAATGCGTCTTGTGTCTGGTGCAGGAATTCTTGTTAATGATGATTTTCGTGGCGAAGTTGACCCGACAGATGAAACAAGCAGAATATTTGGTTCAACTTATATTGACGTAGACGGCCCTATTGGTGTAAATAAAGCAGGAGTTGACCAATTTGGATTTTATACGACAAGAAAAGGTTTAATTCCTATGGGCGGTCCTCAAGATAGACTTGTTCCGTTTTCTAATTGTTTAACAGATGGCGGATTTTCTTGTACTGCATGGGTTTTGATTAACAAAAATATGAATTATAAAAAGTGTCCGAATGTTATAAATTGGGAAACTAAAAAAACGTGTAATTAGTACAAAATCGGGCATAACAAGATGAATTTCTTTACAAAAAAAATGTTTATGATATTATTTTCACAGAGATAAAATAAAGGAGAATTTATGATTTCGGTAAACGATTTAAAAACAGGCTTAACTCTACAACTTGATAGTGGCTCTTTGTGGTCAGTAGTTGAATTCTTACACGTAAAACCTGGTAAAGGTGCAGCATTCGTAAGAACAAAACTTAAAAACGTTGAAACAGGTCAAGTAGTTGAAAAAACATTCAGAGCTGGTGAAAAAGTTGCAAAAGCTATGCTTGATCGTAGAGATATGCAATATTTATATAAAGAAGGCGAAGGCTATGTAATGATGGATTTGGAAACTTATGACCAAATCACAGTAAACGCTGATATGATTGGTGATGGCTTGAAATATTTAAAAGAAAATATGAACGTATCAGTATTGACTCACGAAGGTTCAGTAATCGGTGTTGATTTACCTGCACACGTTGAGTTAGAAGTTGTTAACACACCTCCTGCTGAAAAAGGAAACACTTCTCAAGGTGGTACAAAACCTGCTGAAACTGAAACAGGTGCTGTTGTAAACGTACCATTCTTCGTTGTTAACGGTGATAGAATTAGAATCGATACAAGAACAAACGAATACCTTGACAGATGCTAGTTAGCATCTTTTGAGAAAGGTGGTAAAAATGAAATTTGATTTAAAATATCTTGAAAAACTTGCAAAGTTAATGAATGAAAGTGAATTAACTGAAATGCAATTAGATGATCAAGAACAATCTATTATAATGAAAAGAGAAAAACAAACAATTACTGCTCAACAATTAGCTCCGGTAGTTGAAGTTCCTCAAATTGTGCAAACTGCACCATCTGTTGAAACAGCAGAAGCTACTGCTCCTGCACCTGCAAAAACAGGTAAAGCAATTAAATCACCAATGGTAGGAACATTCTATAAAGCTGCTGCTCCAGATGCACCGGCATTTGTTGAAGTTGGTTCTCTTGTAGCACAAGGTGAAGTTGTTTGTATAATCGAAGCAATGAAACTTATGAACGAAATTGAATCTGATTTTTCAGGTAAAGTTGTTGAAATTTGCGTAGACGACGGTCAACCTGTTGAATACGGTCAAGTTCTTATGTACATAGAATAATTGATTGGATTTAGATATGTTTAGAAAAGTTTTGGTTGCAAACCGCGGTGAAATATCCGTTAGAATTATAAGAGCGTGCCGTGAATTAGGTATTCCGACAGTGGCTGTGTATTCTGAAGCAGATGCAAATTCTCTTCATGTGAGATTAGCTACTGATGCTTATTGTATTGGACCTGCAGATAGTTCAAAAAGTTACTTAAATATTCCTGCAATAATGTCTGTTGCAGAGCTTGCCGGTGTTGATGCAATTCACCCAGGATATGGATTTTTGTCAGAAAGAGCAGATTTTGCAGAAATCTGTGAACAACACGGTATTAAATTTATTGGCCCAAGTTCAGAATCTATGAAGAAAATGGGCGATAAAGCTACTGCTCGTAAAACAATGATTGAAAATAATGTTCCTGTAACTCCTGGAACAGGAATTATTCACAGTGCAAAAGAAATTAAAAAGTTTGCAAAAAAAGTAGGATATCCATTAATTCTTAAAGCTACTGCCGGCGGTGGCGGAAAAGGTATGAGAATTGTAAGAAATGATGATGAAGTTGATACAAATTTCTCATTATGTCGTACAGAGGCTCAAAAATTCTTTGGTAATCCTGATGTTTATTGCGAAAAATATTTAGAAAATCCACGTCATATTGAAGTTCAAATTATTGGTGATAAATATGGTAATTATATTTATTTAGGTGAACGTGATTGTTCAATTCAAAGACGTCATCAAAAATTAATAGAAGAAGCACCATCACCTGCAATTGATGAAAGAACTCGTAGAAAAATGGGTGAAGCCTCAATTCGTGCAGCAAAAGCTGTAAAATATGAAGGTGTTGGAACTTGTGAATTTTTACTTGATAGTGACGGAAAATGGTATTTCATGGAAATGAACACACGTGTTCAAGTAGAACATTGTGTTACTGAAATGATTTCTCAAGTGGATATTGTGAGAGAACAAATCCGTGTTGCTGCAGGTCATAAACTTGATTACAAACAAAAAGATATTTTAATCAAGGGTCATGCAATTGAATGCAGAATAAACGCAGAAAATTCCGAAAAAAACTTTATGCCTTGTCCTGGAACAATTGAGGGTTATGTTCAACCTGGTGGATTTGGTGTCAGAGTTGATTCTCATGTATATCCAGGGTATAAAATTCCGCCATATTATGATTCAATGATAGGTAAATTGATTTGTTGGGGCGAAAATAGAAACCAAGCAAGACGTAGAATGTATCAAGCATTAAAAGAATACGTAGTTATTGGTGTTGAAACAACAATCCCATTCCATCAATCTATTATTGAAGATGAAGTCTTTATCAGTGGAAAATTTAATACAAGTTTTCTTGAAGATTTTTATGAACGTAAAAACAAAGAAGCTGAAAAACAAGCAAAAAAATAACGGTATTTTAACATCTTTGCACTAATTGATTTTACGTTTATAATGTTATTATGTCTGATGAACAAGATTTACAAGAAATAGAAGAATTGCAAGCGATTTTACGTGAAGATTCGTCTAACTTTCAAGCTAGACGTCGTTTAGCTGTGGTTTTATTGGACAAAGGGTTTAACGAAGAATCTTTAAAACAATTTCAATTTTTAATAAGTATTTTTCCTCAAGATGCAAGTCTTTATTACAACAAAGGCATTGTGCATGAAAAAATGAGAGATTTGCAAAAAGCTGAACAATCTTATCTAAAAGCAATAGAACTTTCTCCAGATGAAACAGATTTTTATTACAATTTAGGTCTTGTTTATATTGATATGCGAGAATTTGATAAAGCGATTGAATGTTTTAAACGAGTTTTAACTACTGATATTGATGATTCAAACAGTTTTTTCAATTTAGGTCTTTGTTATGTAAAAAAAGAACAGCCTGATATTGCAAAAGTTTGCTTTATGAAAGCGGTTGCATTGAATAGCAATGATATTTTTGCACATTTTCATTTAGGTTATATTTACAAAAATGAGGGCAAAATTAACGAGGCTATTGCTGAATATAAAAAAGTTATAGAACAATCTCCAAATTATAGCTGGGCTTATTTTAATTTAGGCTCAATTGCTTATGACCAAGGGGATTATAATAGTGCTTTGGGATATTTGCAAAAAACTTTAGAATATAATCCTCGTGATATAGAGGCTTATAAAATAATTTCAAAAATTTTATGCAAAACTGAGCGTTATGATGAAGCAATGATGATTATGAAAACCGCATTGGAAGAAGTTCCTGATAACGGTGATTTGTATTACGTTATGGCACAAATTCTTAAACATAGACAAATGTGGGGCGAATACAAACAATGTATGGAACTTGCAATGGAAAATCATGAAACGCTTTCTATTCAGCCGAAAGATGTTAAATTAGAATTAGATAAAAATTTACCTCAAAATATTTAATTAAGTGTATTCTTTACTTTTTTTGTGTTAAAATTTTTTCAAATAAGTGAGGCTATAAAATTATGAAAATGTCAAAAATATTTGTACAAACCCTTAGAGAATTCCCTGCTGATGCAGAAGTTGTTTCTCATAAGTATTTAGTAAGAGCAGGCTACATCAGAAAATTAACAAGTGGTGTTTATAATTACTTACCTTTAATGTGGCGTGTTTTAAGAAAAATTGAAAATATTATCAGAGAAGAATTAAACTCTGCTGGTGCTCAAGAATTGTTGTTACCTGTAGTTCAACCGAAAGAACTTTGGGACGAATCAGGCAGATGGGAAGCATATGGTAGAGAGCTTGCACGTTTTAGAGATAGACATGACCGTGAAATGTGTTTATCACCAACAGCTGAAGAAGTTATTACAGCAGTTGCTCGTGACGGTTTAAAATCTTACAAACAAATGCCTGTAAATTTATATCAATTCCAAGAAAAATTCCGTGATGAAGTTCGTCCTCGTTTTGGTTTATTAAGAGGTCGTGAATTCATTATGAAAGACGGTTATAGCTTTGATGTTGACCAAGAAGGTTTAGAAAAAGAATATCAAAATATGGCTGATGCTTATACAAGAATTTTCAAAAGATGTGGACTTGAAACAAAAATGGTTCAATCTGATTCGGGTGCAATCGGTGGAAGTGTAAGTCATGAATTTATGGTAATTACAACAACAGATGCTGGTGAAAATGACGTATTCTACTGTGATGGTTGTGATTACAGTGCAAATTCAAATCACGCAGTTTCAAAACTTCCTCAAGCTGATGTTGACGGAAGCAAATTCGGTTATAACGAAACAAAAGTAATTGACACTCCTCAAACTCATTCAATTGAAGAGTTATGTAATTTCTTAAATATTCCTGCAACAATTATTCTAAAATCTTTAGTTTACATTGTTGATAAAAAACCTGTAATCGCTTTGATTAGAGCAGATAAAGAAGTTGAAGAAACAAAACTTTTGAATGCTGTTGGCGGTATGGATATTAGAATTGCATCAGCACCGGAAATTGAAGAATTAATGGTTGAAAAAGGTTTTAATGCTGCAAAAGGATTTATCGGACCAAAAGGAATGGACGGTATCACGATTATTGCTGACGAAACAGTAAAGGAAATGAAAAACTTTGTTGTCGGCATTAATCAAGAAGATAAACACATGGTTGGTGCAAATTTAGATGTTGATATTCCTCACATTGAAAAATTTGATGATATTAGACTTGCACAAGCAGGTGAAATTTGTCCACAATGCGGTCAACCGCTAAAAGTTACAAGAGGTATTGAAGTTGGAAATATTTTCCAATTAGGAACAAAATATTCAAAACCAATGAATGCAATGTTCTTGGATAAAAATGGTAAAGCTCAACCTTATGTAATGGGTTGTTACGGTATTGGTGTTACAAGAACAGCTGCGGCTGCTGTTGAAAGATGGCATGATGAACATGGTATTTTGTGGCCTATTCAAATTGCACCTTATCACGTTTGCGTTGTACCTTTGAATGATAAAGATGAACAACAAATGAACGTGGCAAAAGATATTTACGAAAAACTTTTAAATGCTGGTATTGAAGCTGTTTTAGATGACCGTCCTGAAAGAGCAGGTGTAAAATTTAAAGATGCGGATTTAATTGGTTTCCCATTTAGAATTACAGTTGGTAAAACTATTTCTGAAGGACAAGTTGAGTTAAAAACTCGTCAAACTGATACAACGGAATCAGTTACACCTGATGAAGCAGTTGAAAAAGTTATCACAAAAATAAAGGAAGTTTTATAATGAGTGATTGTATTTTTTGCAAAATAATCAATAAAGAAATTTCGTCAAATTTTGTATATGAGGACGATTACGTTATTGCAATTAATGACCTTAATCCTCAAGCAGATACACATGTTTTAGTGATTCCTAAAACACATGTGAAATCATTGGCAGAACTTGATGATGAAAATTTAATGGTACACCTTTTGAAAGGTGTTCAAAACACTGCAAAAAAATTAGGATTAACAGATTATAGAACAATAATGAACACGGGAAGTGGTGCAGGACAAACTGTTTTCCATTTGCATGTACACATTTTATCAGGTAAATTAACCGAAAAATTAGGATAATTAAATATGGTAGATGAACAAAATTATTATAGAGAAATAACCCCGTCGGGTTTTGGTATTGCAATAAAAATAAAAGAAATCTTGTTTTCAACACAATCAAAATACCAAAAAATTGAAGTTTTAGATTCAGATTCTTCATTAGGTAAAATATTAACTTTGAATGATTTAATGTTTGTAACTGAGGGTGATGCTTATCATTACAACGAAATGATTACACATCTTCCGTTGTTGAGTCACAAAAATCCGAAAAGTATTTTGATAATTGGTGGTGGAACAGGTGCATCTACAAAAGAAGTTTTAAAACATGAGAGTGTTGAAAAAGTTGTTGTTGTAGATATTGATGAAGTAGTTGTAAATACTTGTAAAAAATATTTACCGTCAATTGCAAGCGGTTTTGATGATTCAAGAGTTAAAGTAGAAATCGCAAATGCTTTTGAATATCTTCAAAATACTGATAATAAATTTGACGTTGTTATAATTTCATCACCTGACCCTTTAGGCCCAGGAGTTGGCGAATATACAAGTGATGTTTACCAAAATTTAAAGAGAGTTTTGAATGAAGACGGAATTGTTATTATTCAATCTGAAAGTCCAGTTGCAAACGTTCAAAAAAGCAAAATTTTATATACAAATTTACTAAAAAATTTCAAAATTGTTAAAACTTATACTTCACCGGTGCCGACATACCCCGGCAGTTGTTGGGCGTGGGCGTTTTGCTCAGAAACAACAAAACCGTTGGCAAATTTTGATGAAAAACGATATGAAAAAGTCGTTCAAAATTGCAAATTATTTAATTTAGATTACGCAAAAGAAAGATTAAACCAAGAAACCATTTTAGATGATTTAGTATAAAGAAAGGGGAACAAATCAAAGTGACAGAAGAATTGTATTACAAAGAAATTACACCATCAGGCTACGGAATTGCAATAAAATTAAAAAAAGTTTTATTTTCAGAACAATCAAAATATCAAAAAGTTGAAATTTTAGAATCTGATTCAAAATTAGGTAGAATTTTAACGCTAGATGATTTAATGATGGCAACTGAGGGTGATGAATACTTCTATCACGAAATGATTGCTCATATACCAATGATGAACCACCCTTGTCCGAAATCAGTTCTTGTTATCGGTGGCGGTGATGGTGGTACTGTAAGAGAAGTTTTAAAACATAAAACCGTTGAAAAAGTTGTTCTTTGTGAAATTGATGATATGGTAATAGATGTTTCTAAAAAATATTTGCCAACAATTTCTTGTAAATTAGATGATCCTAAAGTTGAAATAAGAGTTGAAGATGCAATTAAATATATTCAAGATAAAAAAGATATGTTTGATATTATTTTAATTGACTCAACAGACCCTATGGGACCTGGAGTAGGCTTATTTACAGAAGAATTTTATACAAATGTTATGAATTCTTTAAAAGACGGCGGTATTATGGTTGCACAATCAGAAAGCCCTGTTGCAAACGAAGATGAAATTAAACATATGTATGGTCTTTTGAAAAAGGTATTCCCAATTGTAAGTTCATATACATCACCAATTCCAACATACCCTGGTGGATATTGGGCTTGGGCATTCTGTTCAAAAACTGTTAAACCGTTGTCATATATTGATGAAGAACGTTGTGAAGAAATTACAAAACTATGCAAAATCTATAATAAAGATTACCACATGGCAAGATTTGCATTACCAACTTTCTTAGATGATTTGACAAACGATAAATAAGATTGTAATTATAACTATATGTAAAATAAACAGGTTTCAACTAGCAAATTTTTATTGGATATTTTGTATAATCGTAAAATTAAAAGTTATTAAATAAGGAGTAAATTTTATGATTAGACCTGTGCAATGAAACGTTACAAACCCTAGTTTTAAAGGATTTGTTAATCTTACAAATAGCAACAAGGTTATAAATACAAATATAATAAAAGCTGTTGAACCATCTATAAACAAAGATTATTTTTATGTTGCAGTAAGATATAATAAATATGATGTTGGTTTATTTAACAATGCAGGTTATTATGTAAAAGGTGATTACAAATCAGTTGCAAATAAAATTGCAGAAGCTGATAAAACAAATACTGTAATTGATATTGAAGGTTAATCAAAAAAATAAAAAATAAAATAACAAAAAAGCCGACGATTTTGAAAAAATCGTCGCCTTTTTTATGATTTTTATAAAAAATTAAACAAATGAAACTTTATCTTCCGTTGTAAGTCCGACTTTTCCTGCTTCAGGGTTCATAACTTCAATTTCTATACGGTTTCTACCTTCTTGAATGCCGTCAGTTCCCATTAGAACGAACATTCCTTCTTGTCCAAGGCGGAAACTTACAGGATTTTCTTCAGAAACATCTGTTCCAAGAAGTTCTTTTCCTTGAGTTAAAAATTTAACTCTTTCTGCAGTGTATGTAACGTCATTAATTTTTACATAATTAAATCCGCTGATAAATCCGGGGCCGAGAACATTTTTTAAAACAAATGTAATCTGATTTTCTCCTTTTTTTAACGAACCGCTTTTGTAAAGTCTTTTGATTAAAAATTCAGGTACTATTGCCATAAAATCTTCTCCTTACTCTTATCTAAACAATTGGTAATGATAATCATCACCTATTTCCAGTATAACATTTTTTGCTTCATTTTTAAAGTCCCATGCCGTTGGAATATGTTTTTCTCGTTGCCACACAACGATATCGAGCGTATTATGCTCTTTTAAAAAGCTACTTATTAGATAGAATTTATCTTGAACATTTGTACGTTTTATATATCTTCCGATTTTGTAACCGTTTAAAAATATCGTTGCACGGCGGTACGGAAAATCTTTTAATGACAAATATTTTGCAAAAGTATGATTTTCTTTAAAATTAACATCAAATTCGGTTGAAATCTTTAATAAATAAGGAGAATCACTCTCTTTAAATTCACCTTTTTGTAAAGAAAGTTTTTCATCTACTGAGAAAGTAATATCCATCTCAGGTTTAGTAACAAATGTAACTAGACCTCTAGGGAAATTAGTATCGCCTGAAAAACCTTTATCAAAACCGATATTTTCTACCAAAATTGTTAATTCATTTTCTTTTTTATTTAATATTTTTTTGTTTAATGAAATTTGAATTGTTTCAGAGATTTGTTGAAGTTTTTCAATTTTATAACTGTTACGGCTCAAAACCTCTTTGCCGTTGATATATACGGCAAATAAATGTCTTGCGGATAAGGTTAATTCTTCAATATTGTCAGGAATTCGAGTTTTGTACCAAACAAATTCATCATACGCTTTACAAGAGAGGGAATCAGTGTCCCCACACACTTTTCGCCAAGATGAGTAATCAAAATCGTTATCTATTTCGTTTGCACAAAAACTAACTTCGTGATTTTTTAATTTTAATGGTGTGTTAAATTTTTCTGTTTTATAAGGTTTACTTGAAAAACCATTTTTTAAATCTAAATAAGAAACTTCTTTTGTAGAAGTTAGCCCCATTATGCCGTTTGAATACATCATATCGGCGTTAAAAATAATTTTATTGTTTAAAACCCAAGTTTTGTCGGCAAGTTGTTTGTTTATGAATACAAATTCTGTTTTTTTGCCGTCTTTTTCAAAAATTATTCGTTCATAATTCTTTTTATCGCCAGAAATTAAAGCTGGGCGGTCTTTTACTTTGATATGAGAACCGTTACTTGAAATGAAAAAGATGTATTCGTGTGTTTCATCTTTCAATTTTGTAAAAATTTCCGTGTCTGCAAATTCTATTTCGCAAGCCAGTAATTTCAAGTTTTTAGGACAAATTTTCATGTCATAAGGTTTTAAAAATGCGTTGTAACCGTCAGGTAAATTTAATTTTTTATTTTCTTGTGAAAAATTTCTTAAAAATAACCATTGGCAATCATTTTCGTTATCTTGACGTAATTTTGCATAAATATTTTCTTCGTAAAAATCGTAATCCAAAGCGTCAGTATTTGTCATACCAAAAGCATCAATAAAATAATTAATTTCTTTTGCTTTGAAATAATTTGATTTTAATTCGCCATATTCGTCAATTGGTGCGGTAAATTCATAACTTGTATAAACTTCATCACAAGCCAAGTTATCCCAAGAAGTTCCACCGCAAGCCATATAGTGGTTAAATAGTGTAACCCCCTGCGAAATGGCAGTTTTTGTCATAATGTTTATGTGTTCATCACCTAATGCTTGACGAATATGTTCATATCCGGAGCCGTCCCATTTGTCGAACCAACCTGATTGCATTTCTGCAATAAAAGAGGGTGCATTTTCTTTGCAGGCAAAAACATCTTCAACATTGTCCAAAACATCGAAGCAGAAATTATCTTGTTTCCAGTTTTGGTTAGGATTGATATATGGATATAAATCACAAGCATAAATGTCAACTACATCAGCCCATAAGCCTGAAAAATATGCGTCATTATGGAATATTGGACAAGTTATACCTCTATCACGAGCCATTTTGTATAATTCTCGCATGTAAGTTTCGTCCATTTCGTCTGTTGCGTATTCGTTTTCAATTTGGAATAAAACAACATTATCAAATTTGTTAATTATAGGAATTATAATATCATACCATTCACTTAAAATGTTCATATATTCTTGTGAATAGTGATATTCCGTACCAATTCTGTTTCTTGGAATAACATTTTTATTTTCTAAAAGCCAAAGAGGAAATCCGCCTGCACTAACTTCCGCATTAATAAATGGCCCTGGGCGAGCAATTACGTATAAACCAACATCTTTGGCTGCTTGAAGTACTTTTGTTACGTCTTTTATTCCTTCAAAATCATATTCTTGAGGTTTTGAACTATGATATTGCCAATAAAAATAAATGTCTACAGCATTATAACCTGCGGCTTTCATCTTTAAAAAACGGTCTTTTGCAAGTTCTTCCCCTGGGCATCTAAAATAATGAAATGCTCCGCTTTTTAAGAAAACTCTTTTACCATCAATAATTAAAGAATGCTTATCAAATTTTATATCCATTTTATTATTTTGAACTATTTTTGAAAAATAATCAATATAAATTCAAAAAAATAGTGTATTTTCAGTATGAAAGTAGAAAAAACAAAATAAAAAATGAAATTTTTAGCGTTTTTTTATTGCAAAATTTTTGCTCTGTATTTAATAGTGTTTTTGATGTAGAATTTTCTTATGAATTTTACGACAGAAGAATTGATTTTTGTAACTAACGCAAAAGTCTTAAAAAATAATACACAAAATAGAAATTTTACTATTTCAACTGATACAAGAACAATAAATTCTCAAAATATTTATATCGGGCTGAAAGGTGAAAATTTTGATGGCGAAAATTTTATTCCGAAAGCAATTGAAAACGGTGCAAAAGCGTATTTTACAACAAGCGGAATTGTTTTAGATGATGCAGAACTTGTTTTGCAAGTTCAAAGTCCGATTATTGCATATTTACAGCTTGCAAAATTGTGTTTGAATAAAATTTCTCCAAAAGTTGTGGCACTTACCGGAAGTTCAGGAAAAACTACAACAAAAGAAATGGTTACAAGTGTTTGCAGACAACAATTTAGAACTTTTTCAACTCCGTTAAATCATAATAATGAAGTTGGTTTTTGTCAAACTATTTTGTCTATGCCTGAAGATACTCAAATTTTGATTTTGGAAATGGGTATGAGAGGACTTGGCGAAATAGAATTGTTATCAAAATATTCAAACCCTGATATAGCAATTATTACAAATGTTGGTACTTCTCATATCGGACGTTTGGGAAGCAGAGAAAATATTGCAAAAGCGAAATGTGAAATTTGCAAATATCAAAAACATAACGGTTGTTTAATTGCAAATGATTGTGATTTAATTAAAAAAACAGTGGAATTTAGCGGAGAAAAGGTTTATTTTTCAATTAATAATGTTGAATTTGAAGAAAAAACTATCGGTAAAACAAAATTCAAATATAAAGATGAAGATTACCAACTAAATATTGAAGGTGATTATAATGTTGAAAATTCACTTGCCGCGATAGAAACAGGCTTACGTTTGGGAATAAATCCTGAAAAAATTAATGACGGTTTAAAAGTTTATGCCCCTATTGAAAAACGTTGGCAAATAGAAAATGTCGACGGATATAAAGTTATAAACGATGCATATAATGCAAATCCTGATTCAATGAAAGCTGCACTTTCAACCGTGCTTGAACTTTATTCAAATGTGGTTTTAGTTTTGGGAAATATGGGTGAATTGGGTCAAGATGAATTGTTTTATCACGAGCAAATCGGCAATTTTATTCTCGATAAACTAAATGAAAATAATCATGTTAAAATAATAACAGTTGGCAATCTTGCTCAAAAAATTGCACAAACAGTAAAAGAAAAAGGAATTTTTGCCGTTGATTTTGAAACAAATGAACAAGCAACGGATTACATAAAAAATAATATTGAAAAAAACTCAACAATATTTTTAAAAGCCTCTCATTCAATGAAATTCGATGAAATCTTAAACGGATTAAAAGGAGAAAACTTATGATAATGGCAACAATCGCATTTATTTTAGGTCTTATTTTATGCCTATTATTTGGTGTACCATATATAGATTTTTTAAAGAAAAAATCAATTGGACAATATGTGCTTGAACTTGCTCCTGAAGCTCATAAGCAAAAACAAGGAACCCCGACAACAGGTGGTGTTTTTATTGTAGTTGCAATTATTTTGGCATCAATTATTGTTTTGGCTTTAGCTCAACAACTTAATTCTTTTGGATTTATAATTTTAATTACGTTATTTTTCTATACTCTTGCAGGTTTTCAAGATGATTATTTAAAAATTAAAGGAAAAGAAAATCAAGGATTAACTCCAAGCGGAAAATTAATCAGACAAATTGTTATAGCTTTATTGCCTGCAATATTTATGCCACTTTGCGGAGAACATTTTACAAGAATTTCTTTTGCATATCATTATATTGATTTAATGTGGTTTTATCCGTTTTTTGCGGTATTTATCATTATAGGTGCTTCAAATGCGTTTAATTTAACTGATGGTTTGGACGGATTGGCATCAAGTTGCGGTGTGCCTGTATTTTTGGCATGTGCAATTATTTCTGGAATAAATGGTTATATCGCAGTTTCGATTATTTCTGCTGCAACAGCAGGTGCTTTAGTTGGGTTTTTGAAATACAACAAGGTAAAAGCTCAAGTATTTATGGGTGATACAGGCTCTTTGGCAATTGGTGGATTACTTGGAACTTTAGCCGTTATGGGTAAATTTGAATTATTATTAGTGATTATTGCTATGGTATTCATTTGTGAAACTTTGTCTGTAATTATTCAAGTTACAAGTTTCAAATTAACAGGAAAAAGAGTTTTCAAAATGGCACCAATTCACCATCATTTTGAAAAATTAGGCTGGAGTGAAAATCGTATAGTTATTACATTTGCAACTGTTTCTACAATTTTTAGTGTAATTGCAGTTGTGTTGTTTTATTTATATTTTAAAGGATTAATTTAATGAAAAAAAACTGGTATGAAAAAAAAGTTTTAATATTAGGGCTTTCTAAAAGTGGTATTGCTGCTGCAAAATATTTGAGCGGTAAATGTGCAAACGTATATATTACTGAAAGTCGTGAAGAAAAACCCGAAGATAAAGAATTGTTAGAAGAATTAAAATCTTTTGATATTCAAGTGGAAATGGGTGGACATAGTGATGAATTTATAAAAGATAGTTATTTAGCTATCACAAGCCCTGGAATTCCGCCTTATAGTGAACTTTTTAAACGAGTTAAAGAAGCAAATGTTCCGATTATTTCTGAAATAGAACTTGCATTTTCAGAAAGTAGAAAACCATTTATTGCAATTACTGGCACAAACGGAAAAACAACAACAACTGCACTTACAGCACATATTTTGAATGAAGAATATAAAGCTGAACCTTGCGGAAATTATGGGGTTCCTCCTTGTTCATTGTTAAATGATGAGGAATTAGATTATTTTGTTTGTGAAGTAAGTTCTTTCCAATTGGAAACAAGTAATTCTTTTCAACCTCAAATAGCTTGTTGGACAAACTTTACGCCTGACCATATTGATTGGCATCAAGGTTTAGAAAATTACTTTAATGCGAAAGCAAAAATCTTTAAACAACCGCAATTGCCTGCATTTGCAATTTTTAACGGACAAGATGAAAAATTATTAGAATTTTCAAAAACTTGTACGTCAAATGTATTTTTATTTGATAGAAAAACTGATGACAACTGTTGTTATATAGAAGATGAAAAAATATTTTTCTGCCGAAAAGGTAAAACAGAAGAAATCATTTCACTTTCAGAATGCCCAATGATAGGTCATCATAATTATCAAAATATTATGTGTTCAGTTATCGTGGCAAAAATTGAAGGTGTTTCAAATGAAAATATTAAAAAGGCAATAATGTCATTTAATGTTCCTGAACACAGATTGGAATATGTTGCAAAAGTCGGTAATACGGAATTTTACAATGATTCAAAAGCAACAAATCCTGAATCTTCAATTGTTGCGATAAATTCGTTTAACGATAAAAATGTTGTTTTAATTGCTGGCGGACGTGATAAAAATACGGATTTAAAAGAATTTTGTAATTCAATTAACAACCACATAAAAACAGTTATTTTAATTGGTGAAGCAGGAAAACGTTTTGAAGAAAATCTAAAACAAAACGGTTTTGAAAATATTATTTTTGAAGAAACAATGCAAAATGCAATTGATAAAGGATTATCATTAAATCCAGATGTTGTTTTGTTATCACCTGCATGTGCAAGTTTCGATATGTTCAGCGGTTACGAAGAACGAGGAAAAGTATTTAAAGAATATGTATTATCAAAAGTATAATCCTAAAAGAGAAGCTCCTTACACTCCTAAGCAGAGTGTAATCTTGACACCGCCTGACAAGACGGTGCTTATAGTTGTGGCTTTTTTAGTAACAATTGGGATTATATCTATTTTTTCAGCTAGTGCTCCAAAATGTATGGAATTAGGGCAAAATCCTGCAAGATTTGCGTTTTTTCAAATATTTTTCTTGATAATCGGGCTTATTGGTATGAAATTTTTTGTAAATTACGACTATAAAAATTTAGTTGTATGGACAATGCCAATAACACTGGTTGTTATTGTTTGTTTAGTTTTGGTTGCATTTACTCCTTTAGGGGTTACGGTAAATGAATCAAGACGGTGGTTGAACATTGGGTTTACGAACCTGCAACCGTCCGAGTTTGCAAAACTTGCAGTTGTAATGCTTACTGCTAGTGCTTTTTATAAAAACAGTAAAATTTTTGATAATAATAAAATGATTTATTTCATTTCTATTTTAATAATGGTTGCTTTGATTTATAAACAACCGAACTTAAGTATGGTTATTTTGCTTTTAATGACCTCTTTAATCGTTTGGTTAAGTTCAGGCGGTCCTTTAAAATTAGTTGTAACACTTGGTGCAGCAGGTATTGCATTTGGTGTGACAATGATTACAACAGCTTTAAATGGATTGTCATTTTTAATAAAACCATACCAATTAACACGTATTACAACTTGGTTAAATCCTGAACAATATGCCTTAACTTCGGGTTATCAAATTATTCAAGCTTTAACGGCTTTTGCTGCAGGAAGTTTTTGGGGTGTTGGGTTTGGTAATTCAAAACAAAAATTATATTGGTTGCCTGAATCACATACTGACTTTATTTTTGCGGTTATTGGTGAAGAATTAGGTTGGATTGGTTGTATTTTGGTTATCGGACTTTTTTGGACGTTAATTCATCGAGGTTTGATTATTGCATCACGTTGTCCAGATATGTATGGCAAGTTATTAGCAGTCGGAATAACTTTTTCAATAGGGTTCCAAGCGTTTTTGAATATTTCTGTTGCAACTTCGTTTTTACCTGCAACAGGTGTTCCTCTACCTTTCATTAGCTATGGTGGTTCATCACTTATGGTTTCGTTATGGATGATTGGTATTTTGTTAAATATATCTAAAAAACGAGTTAAAAAAATAAGGGTTAATTCAAATGTCAGATTCTTGTAATAAAAAATATACATATTTCATAACAGGTGGCGGAACAGGTGGACATATTTATCCTGCAATTGCTGTTGCACAAGCTCTTAGAAATGATGAAACAACAAAAGATATTTATTATGTCGGTAATCCTAAAAATATGGAATATGATATTGTTAAAAAATTAAAATTCAAGTTTTTACCAATTAAAGTTTCAGGCATGCCTAGAAAAATAAGTTTTTCATTTTTAAAATGGGGGATTGAATTAGAACTTGCAAACTGGAAAGCGTTATATTATTTATGGAGATTTAAACCAGATGCTATTTTAGGAACAGGCGGATATGTTTCTGCACCGACTTTGTTTGCATCAACTTTGTCAAAAACTCCATATATGATTCATGACTGTGATGCTCAACCCGGGATTGTTTCAAGATTTGTTGCACCTATGGCAAAATCTGTTTCATTAGCGTTTGAAGATTCAGCACATAATATTAAGGCTCAAAATGTTCATATAAACGGAAATCCTATTAGAGAAGATTTTAAAAAAATTACAAAATCAGAAGCAAGAGAAAATTTATCACTTGAAAATAAAACAACAATTTGCATAATGGGTGGCTCTCAAGGTGCAAAATCTATTAATAATACGGCAGTTGAATGTATAAAACAAATTTTTGAAAAATATGATGTTCAAATAATTTTTCAAACAGGTGCAAAACATTATGAAGATACAATTTCAAAGCTTGCAAAAATTTATCCTGAATATGAACAAAATAAAAATTTGATTGTAAAGCCATATTTTGATGATATGGTAACTGTCTTAAAAGCAACGGATATTGCAATTTCAAGAGCAGGTTCATTGAGTTTGTCAGAAATTTGTGCATGTTCAATTGCACCGATTTTAATTCCATATCCTTATGCTGCGGCTGACCATCAACGTAAAAATGCTAAATCGCTTTTAAATAAAAATGCTTGTTTGTATTTGGAAGATTCTGAAACAAATTCTGAAAATTTGATGAAAAAACTTGATGAATTGCTTTCAAATTCGGAAAAATTGTCAGAAATTCAACAAAATACATCAAATTTGGCAAAACTTGATGCAACAGAAAAAATTGTAGAACAACTTAAAAAAGTGGCAAGACATGAATAAAACTTATGAAGATGCGGTAAATTTACTGACTTCTCAAGGAAAATTTCATATAAATTTAGGACTTGAACGAATTACTGCAATTTTAAATTTGCTTGGTAACCCTCAAGATAAATTGAAATGTATTCATGTTGCGGGAACGAACGGAAAAGGTTCTGTTTGTGCGATTGTTAGTACTATTTTAAAAGAAGCAGGATATAAAACGGGGCTTTTTACGAGTCCTCATTTGCTTAGATATACTGAAAGAATTCAAATTAACGGGAATGAAATTGAAGAAGAAATTTTTGCTGAAAAAATTTTTAAAATTCAAGAAATTTCAGAAAAAAATGATATTCATTTAACAGAATTTGAAATTTTAACGGCGGTAATGTTTGAATATTTTGCTGAAAATAACGTTGATTTTGCGGTGGTTGAAGTTGGTTTAGGTGGAAAATACGATTCAACAAATGTGATAAAATCTCCGATTTGTTCTGTTATCACAACAATTGATTTAGATCATACTGAAAGATTAGGTGATACTATTGAAAAAATTGCGGAAGAAAAAGCCGGAATAATAAAACCTAATTGTCCTGTTGTAATTAATAAATTAAATAAAGGGTTTGAAACAATAAAATCATATACCGAAAAAGACCAATTATTTATTGCACAAAAATTATTTTTAGGCGAAATGAGTTTAAAAGGTATACATCAAGAAGAAAATCTTGCACTTGCAATTAGTGCTATTCTTTTGGCTGTGCCTGATATAAAAATTACAACTATTCAAAATGCATTAAAACATGTCGTTCATCACGGAAGATTTGAATATATTGCAGAAAAAAGACTTTTAATTGATGGAGCTCATAATCCAAACGGTGTCTTGGCTTTAAGAAAAAATTTAGATACTTATTTTAAAAATTATAAATTACGATTTGTTTTTGGTTGTTTGAGAAATAAAGATTATCCTCAAATGGTAGAAACATTGTTTAAAGAAGATGATGAAATTTATTTTTATCATTTTAATCATCAAAATTCGGCAACTTTTGAAGAGTTGTCAAAAGTTTGTAAATATTCTGCAAAAGAATATAAAAACGAATTACCGGAATTTGACGGAATTACGGTGGTTTGTGGTTCTTTGTATATGATTGGTGAATTTATTGAAAATTAAAAAGTATGTGTGATATTAACAGAAACACCATGTTTGTTTCCTTTTGCGTTAATATTTACACCTTTTTGACCATATCCTAGACTGGCAGATAACATTTTATCATTGTAAGCTCCATTTAAGGAGTATCTACCTGAGTAATTCATTTTTCCATTTATTGAAAAATCTCCATTTCCATAACCCATACCAACTCCGTTTAAACTTGCAAAAGCATTAACGTTGTCAACAGAATAATTTAAATTTCCTTTTTTTAAACTTAATGACATGTTGTCATTAAATGTTAATCCGTTTTTATATAAATTTTCCGCCTTTTTTACTAAGTCTCCTTCCGTGATACATTGAGTTTTATCATCTTCAAATTTTTTTAATTCGTTTTCTAAATCTGCTAATTTAACCTCATTTTCAGAAATTTTATTAGAAACTTTATCCCTTTCTACTTCGTCTTTTGAAGAGTTTAAAGCAGATTTTAAATCATTGATGGCATCATTGGTATGGGAAATTTGACCATTAATTGAAGAAATTTGTCCATCAATTTTGTTAATAATTTCTGTTGTTTCTGTTTGAGTTGATGTATTTTTTGATATTGCAGATTTATTGTTTGTAACGATTTTGTAATGTTATTTTTTTAGAGTTTTATTT
>CAZKJV010000004.1:0-25361 GCA_964553175.1 uncultured Muribaculaceae bacterium
ATATAAAGTATAAAAAAAGCTCTTGTACAAAAAGAGCTTTTTTTTATGAATATTTATGCTAAAATGGAATAGTGTATAGAAAGCTTTAAGGAACATTATGAAAAAGATATTTTTACTATTTCTTATAATTTTTTGCTCGACATTACAAGTTTTTGCGGACGATATGGACGACGTAAAAACAAAATTTAATAATTATGTTTATGCTGCAAATACTTACAGCCCAAATCTATTAAATTTTTATTCACCAAATGCAAAGATTATCCGTCAAGTTGTAAAACCTGACGGCACGACTGCAAATGCAGTAACAGATATGGCAACTTATGCAAAACAAATGCGTATAAGCCAAGGTACAGCAAAAATGCGTCATTACAGAAATAAATATAAAAACATTACTACAACAAAAGTTAGTAACGGTATAAAAGTAAGTGCATTAAGACAACCAATGAACGACCAATATTGGTTAAAAACATATCAAATATGGCAAAAACAACCAAACGGTTCTTGGATTATCATTGAAGAAATGATGCAAACAAAACAACAAATATTTTTAAAATACGCAAAATAAGAGTAGCAAAAGAAAATGGAAAAATTCAGATTTTTAACGTCGGGCGAAAGCCACGGAAAATGTTTAAATGCAATCATAGAGGGTGTACCAGCAGGATTTCACGTAGATGAAGATTTTATCAACGCAGAATTAAAACGTCGCCAAGTCGGTTATGGCAGGGGCAAAAGAATGAAAATCGAATCCGATAAATGCGAGATAAAATCTGGTGTACGCCTTGGTTTAACGACCGGTGCTCCTATTTGCATAGAAATCAAAAACAAAGATTTTGACAATTGGCGAATTCCAATGAGCGTAAAAGAAGTCGACTTAAAAAATCGTGAAATTCTAAAACTCGTTGCGGAAAAATCTTTCACTAAAGTTCGCCCAGGACACGCAGATTTTGCAGGAGCTATCAAATATCAATTAGAAGATTTAAGAGATGTTTTAGAACGCTCAAGTGCAAGACAAACAGCAGTAGAAGTTGCAGTTGGGGCAGTAGCAAAGCAATTACTTAAAGAATTTTCTATTATTGGATTTTCACACGTAACTCAAATTGGTAAAGTAAAAGCGGAAGTTTTACCACAAAGCTACACTCTTTTAAAAGAATCTGCTGAACATTCGGAATTAAGATGTGCAGACGACGTTGCAACAGATATGATGAAAGAAGCAATTGACACTGCAAAAAATGACGGTGACACTTTGGGTGGCAAATTTGAAGTTATTTTCGGAAATCTTCCTATCGGTTTAGGTTCTCACGTGCATTGGGATAGAAAAATCGACGGAAGAATTGCCCAAGCAATAATGAGTATCCCAGCTGTTAAATCCGTTGAAATCGGCATTGGTGCAGAAGCAGCTGAACTTTTAGGAAGCAAAATGCACGACGAATTATTTATTTCAGATAATAAAATTTATAGAAAAACCAATAATGCCGGTGGTATTGAAGGCGGAATGACAAACGGTGAACCAATAGTTGTAAAAGCCGTTATGAAACCTATTCCAACAATGAGAACACCTTTAAAAACTGTCGATTTATACAAAAAAGAAGCAACAGAAGCTCACTTTGAACGTTCTGACACTTGTGCAGTGCCTGCTTGTGCTGTTGTTGCAGAAGCACGTATTGCTTGGATTTTAATTGACGAATTTTTAAACAAATTCGGCGGAGATTCACTAAAAGAAATCAAAAAAAATTATGAAAAATAATATTATTCTTGTCGGAATGATGGGTGCTGGAAAAACCTTTATCGGCAAATGCTTAAAAGAAAAATTTCAAGCTATGACATTAATAGACCTTGATGAATATATTGAAAAAGAACAAAACATGAAAATTTCAGATATATTCAAAATTAAAGGTGAAAAATTTTTCAGAGATTTAGAAACTCAAAGTATCACAAAATTATGTAAAAATAATAATCAAATAATTTCACTTGGTGGCGGTGCGTTTGAAAAAGAAGAAAATAGAAAAATTTTAAACGAAAATGGATATACAATTTATCTAAAAGCACCCGCTGAAATTCTTTTTGAAAGAATAAAAAACGAAACACATAGACCACTTTTGCAACAAGGTTTTGGAGCTGAAAAAATAGCGGAAATCTTGTCAAAACGTGAATATAACTATGAAAAAGCACATATCATTATTGACACTTCAGAAAAATCTTCTTATAATATCATTAGTGAGATTACGAAAAGGATAGAGGAAAATGCCCAACAAAATTGATGTAGAAATTGTAGAAAAACAAAAAACATATCCAATTTACATCGATACCGATAGTTTAACCGATTTAAAAGATCGCATTTTGGAAGATTTTAACTATCCGACAAAATTTCTTGCGGTTATTAGCGAACGTGTTTACAAACTATATGAAAGAGTTTTAGGGTTTAAAAAAGAAGAACTTTTCATATTAAAAGACGGAGAATCCGAAAAAAATTTCAAAAACTATCAAAAAATTTTACAACGTTGCGAACAACTTAACTTAGACAGAAAAAGTTTAATTATTGCAATCGGTGGAGGCGTTGTCGGAGATATTACAGGCTTTGTAGCATCAACATATATGCGTGGAATTTCATTTATTCAAGTTCCGACAACACTTTTAGCTTGCGTAGATTCTTCAGTTGGCGGAAAAGTTGCAATTGATACTCCTCACGGGAAAAATCTTGTAGGGGCTTTTTATCAACCAAAATCCGTTTATATAAATCTAAACTTTTTAAATACACTTGACGAAAAACAATTTTCAAGCGGACTTGCTGAAGTTGTAAAATACGCATTTATTGAAAAAAGTTGTGGTGCTGCTTTTGAATACGGTTTATTTGACTTTTTATCTGTTCACAGTGCAAAAATTTTAGACAAAGATTTAAGATTTTTAGAAAAAATTATAAAAGTTTGCATTGAATTAAAAATTGCAGTCGTAACAAAAGACGAAAAAGAAGCAGGATTAAGAAAAATCCTTAATTTTGGACATACATACGGACACGCTCTTGAAAGCATAACAAATTACAAAACTTTCACACACGGTGAAGCTGTTGCTTACGGTATGCACTTTATGTTCAATTATGCACACAGTTTAAAATTAATTGATGCAAACTACAAAGAATTAGCAACAAATTTATTAAACAAATTCGGTTTTTATGAAAAATCATTCAAATTCCCGTCTAAAAAATTAATTGAAACAATGAAAAAAGACAAAAAGGCCGAAGACGGTACTATCAAAGTGATTTTACCAACATTAAAAGGATACGTAAAAGAAGGCGACTTTAATGTAGAAGCCGCCATCTCTAATTCACTTATTTAATCTTGCTAAATTGATAATTGACTGTAATTATTTTGCATTTGAGAGATAATTAATTCCATATTTTGGAATTGTTTTTCTAATCTTGCTTGATAAGAATCAACTTTCATTTGAGCATTTGTAATAGATGTTTTAATTGTCTCTATTTGTCTATCATAAGATTTTGCTTTCGCATCAAAATAACCTGTAGAAGATGCCAGTGAATCTTCAGTAATTTTTTCCAATTTACTCAAAACTCCGCCTGTTTCAGCAGAACCACTGTTATCTCCAAGCAACAACTGTTTTACACCCTCAGGGTCATTTTGCAAAACTTCTAAGAATTTTTTCTCATCTAATTGCAATTTATTAACCGTAGAAGTATCAGTTGAATTTGATGCACTACCAGTTGTAATACCAATATTTGCAAGCACTTTAAGAGATGCATCAGGAACTTCTGAGGTTGCTGTACGACGTAAATTATTTCTTATAGAAGTTAACGAAGTTTCGCCATATAAAGCCTCACCATAAGTTGTTTTGTCATCAATATTAGAAATTGTTTTATTATAAGACTCGATAAATGATTTCAAAGCACTTACGATAGAACTTGAATCTTGTTCAACAGAAATTTTTGCAGATTTAACTTCACCGCTTTCGTCAGCTTTTGAAACTGCTTTTAAAGTTAATGTAAGTCCATCAATACCTGAAATATCACTAGTTACTGTGTTTGATGAAGAATACATCTCGTTACCGTTAACCGTAAATTTTGCATAATCACCTAAAACTTGAGTTGATTGAGCTACATCAGAAATAAAATTGCCATTTTCATCTTTAAGATAATTTCCGCTTTCATCAATAGAACCAGTAGTAAAACCAAGCAAATTAGTTAAATTACTTGTACCAGCTTCAATATTAATATTAAAGGCACCTTCAGCTTTTGATTTTAATGCCAAAGTTCCGTTTGAAGCGTCCCAGTTTGCTGTTACTCCGGAATCAACCTTTGTATTGATCGTGTTAATCAATGATTTGAAAGTTGTATTTTCATCAACAATAAATTCTTGTTTACCGATTTTGAAAGTTCCTAAAGCATCTTTACCGAAAATATCTACAATTTTATCTGCAGTATTTACATCTGAAACTGAGTTATAGCTTTCATAATTTCCTGTTTCGGAATTTCTTACAAGACCTAAAACATCGCTAAAATTAGCCTCATCGGTTGAAGAACCAACTACGATTTCTTGTCCATCTTCTGCCGTAATACTGAATTTCCCGTCACTTACAGAAGCGTTAACGCCTTCAATATTATTTAATTTTTCAATAATATCACCTAAAGTTGTATCTCCTTCAATTTCAATTTCATTTTTCTTACCGTTTACAAATACACTGAAATTACCTGTTTCTGCATTTCCTGAAGAAAGTTTCGAAAACAATGTACTTTCATCAATTTTTGCATTATAAGTAGAAGTTGCAACGGTAGAAGTTGCTAATTGTTTTACAACAACATCTAAAGATTGACGAGCAGCTTTTTCATTAGCTGTCGCACTTACTACATCACCGTTTGATGATGAAACTGTATTCTTTGAAAACAAATCAAAACTTCCACCTAATTTTGAATCTGTCAATTTTTCAATTGATGATCTCAAGGCAGAAACGTTAGATTTTACAGTGTCTAAAACAGTTTTTGTAGAATTGATAGTTTTCTGTTTATCCTGTAATGTTGTAACCGATTTTTGTTTTATAGATACCAAGGCTTCAATCCAAGCATTTGTGTCCATGCCTGAGGCTAAGCCTGAAAACGTTATTTCGCCCATATTAAAAACCTCCGTTTTTTTAATATCACTTTTTTAAACGTATATTTCCGTATATACATTTAGCTTATGCCCATTTTATCAAATTTTCTAACATAAAACAACCCTTTTTATTAAGAAATTCAGATTTTTTGTAACAAAAAAAGAAAAATACAACATTTAAACTACAAAAAAAAGACCCTCTTATGAGAGCCTTTTTTATTATAATTTTAACTAGATTGTTGTTGCTAAAGATGGAGCAATTTGAATGAATTTTCTTACTAATTCTGCGTCCCATTGAGTTCCGGCACCTGATTGTAAGATTTCACAAGCTTTTTCAACACCTAAACCTTTTCTGTAAGGTCTATCACTGATTAATGCGTGATATGTGTCAGCAACTGCAACTATTCTTGCTTCTAATGGGATTTCATCGCCTTTTAATTTGCAAGGATATCCTGAACCATCAACATGTTCGTGGTGATATTTAACCATTGGCATTAAGTCTTTTAATGCTTCGTTTTGCATTAATACTTTTTCTGCACCGATTGTAGGGTGTTGCTTCATGATTTCCCATTCGTCATCTGATAAATGAGTTGGTTTTTTCAATACAGATTCAGGAATACCTATTTTACCAACGTCGTGAAGTAATGCACCTAATTTAATTCTTTGAACTTCAGCTTCTGGCATATTTAATGCTCTTGCTAAAGCTTCTGAATATTTTGAAACTGATGTTGAGTGACCTTTTGTATAAGGGTCTTTTGCATCAATTGCACCTGCTAATGAAACTGCTAATTCTTCTAAGTGATGTTGAGAAGAAATTTCTTCATTAGCAAATTTATTAACTAATTCTTCTTCAAAGTTTACACCTAATTGAGAGTGACGTTTCGTTAATACTTCTGCAAATGAGTGTAATGCCATATCGTCCCAGAAATTGAAGTCAGAAGAACTGATGATAGCACTCATACCGTCTTTATAACCTTTTGATTGAGAGATATACATTGCTTGTTCAGCAGAAATTAATAATTTTTCTTGATCTTTTGCACATTGAGGATAATTTGCAATACCTACTGAAACTTTCACAGGTCCTACATCATCGATGAAACAGCAAGATAAACTATATGTTAAGTATTCTGCTAAATATTTTGCCTCATTTGTATCTGTGTCAGGAAGAATAATAGCGATTTCGTCACCACCGTAACGACCTGCACTGTCATTTGAACGAATATTTTGTTTAACTTTTTCAGCTACAAGTTTTATAACTTCGTCACCTTTTGCGTGGCCTAATTCTCTGTTAATTTTAGAGATGTTATTAACGTCCATCATAATAACTGATAAAGTTGAATTATTTTTTTCAGCTTTTTCAAGTTCTGTTGATAAAATTTCTTGGAAACCTCTGTGGTTGCTTAAAGAAGTTAAAGTATCTGTATTTGCGTGAGCATTAGCTTGTTCCATTAAATCTGCATTGTGCATAAATAAAGCATAATGAGATGCGATTAACGAATATAAATCAGCATTATCTTCAACTTTGTTATCACCAACAATCATAACACCTAAGCATTCATTTACAGACATCAAAGGAATAACTGCAACAGCAGGAGTTTGCATATAAGATGTTTTTAAGAATTTTGAATCGTGTTTAACAATAGTTTCTTGAGAATTAAAACATTCTACGATAGGATTTGTATCATCTGATAAGAAAACTCTTGATGAATAAGTACCGCCAACTTTATCAGTCAATCTAATGTTTATGCATTTTGATTTTTCTTGGAATAAGCCAACAGCAGTAAATTGAGCACCCATTTTATTTACTAAGAATGAATGCAATGAATTGTAAAAATCTGAAGTGTTTGTTTTACCTTTTAAAGCTGATTTTAAAGAGCTAATAACATCTTTATAATCAGTAATAGCAAAGTTTTTTTCAGGTGCAAAGAAATTATATCCGCCATAAAGTCTATTAGACGTAGTTCTTGTCGGAGATGTAGTTACACAAGGTCTTAGACCTGCACCCGCAATAGGATTAGATGCCAAAGAATTGTTATATAAAATCTCTTTTTCTTTTTTAATTAAAGACTCTTTATTAATCAAAATTACAATCCTAAACTTTGTTATGTAATAATAAAAACACTAACACTAAAAAAATTGCTAGCAGACAAGCTTTTCTTAACCTGTCTACAATTCAATTATAGTACTTTTCTCGACCTAATGCAAAACATCTTTACAAAAATTTACAAACTTTGAAGAATTATTTTGCACAAAATCGTCATGGAAATGATATTTTCAAGTTCAACAAACTTGTCTATTTAGTTTTTGCGTTGTAAAATTATCTTATGGTAAGTGCTGATTTCAATTCAAAAAAAATAGCAATAGTTTTTAACGAGGGAGTAAAAAACCCTTATCCTGTATTGCAAACATTAGAGCAATCATTAATGGATAAAGGTGCAAACCCTGAAGTTTTAGAAATCAAAGAAATGAAATACGGATTTGATTTCGTTTTTGCAGTTGGAGGAGATGGCACAATTCTTCACGTTGCAAAATTTTACGCAATGTCGCAAACACCAGTTATCGGCATCAATTTAGGTCGATTAGGATTTTTATCTCAGGTTAACGTTGACAATATTATGAGTGCGGTTGAGAATATTTATAATCAAAACTTTTTTGTTGAAAACCGTATAATGCTTGAATATTCGCAATACACGGCACTAAATGATTTTGTTATAAAAGGACTTTCAAATACACGTTCTGCAAAATTCGTTTTAAAAATCAATGACAAATTTGTTTGCGATTACATTGCTGACGGATTAATCATTGCTACACCAACAGGTTCAACTGCTTATGGACTTTCTGCCGGTGGTCCTGTTTTATATCCGAATTTAGAAGCTTTTGTTATCGTTCCAATTTGTCCACATACGCTCACTGCACGCCCAATTGTAGTACCATCAAGCGAAAAAATCACAATCACTTCGCACGAAGAAGATGTTACGGGATTTAACTTAATTATCGACGGTGCAGAATCTGTTGAAACAGATAAAAACATTTCAATCCAAAAATCAAATCACACCGCACATCTGGTTTTACTTCAAAATGAGGGATTTTATTCAGTTCTAAGAGATAAATTAAATTGGGGAGTTTCACCGAAAAGCTTATGATAAAATCTATTCACGTGAAAAATTACATATTAATTGATGATTTAACCGTAGATTTTAACAACGGACTTAATGTTATTACTGGTGAAACAGGTGCCGGAAAAAGCATTTTAATTAATGCAATTGACATAGCTTTTGGAGCAAAAACCTCTGGTGATGTAATAAAAAACGGTGCCGAAAAAGCTCTTATTGAACTTTTTATTTCATCTAAAAAAGCTGATTTAAAACCTCTATTTGAAGATAACGGAATAGATTATGACGAAGAAATAATTATTACAAGAGAAATTACATCTAATTCGTCAAGGACACGTGTTAACGGCACTTTAGTAAACCAAAGTTTCATTAAAGAATTAAAAGATATTTTCTTGGATATTCACTCTCAACATCAAACTTACGCATTTTTACAACCAAAATCACACATTTTGCTTTTGGATAATTATGCAAAAGATATTTACGGCGAAAAATTAGAAAATTATAGAAATTTATTTTCAAAATATCAAACTTTGCAAAAAGATTTAGAAATTGCAAAAAATTCAGCAAATGTAACTGAAGCACAAATAGACTTTTTAAAATTTCAAATAAATGAAATTGAAGAAGCTCAAATTGAAGATACGAACGAAGAAGACACACTTCAAAATGAATTAAATGTTCTTGAAAATGCAGAAAAATTAAAAGAACTTACGCAAGGTGCATATTGGACATTAAATGGTGATGACAGTTCTATTTTAGATGCAATTTTGCAAATAAAATCCGATATCTCAAAAGCGAGCAGTTTTGATAATACTCTTGAAAATATTGAGTCTTCTGTGATTGAAATTACAGAGCAAATTCGTGATTTATCCTCAACTCTTAGAGATTATTCTCAATCAATTTCAAACGACACAGAACGTTTAAATCAAATTCAAGAACGACTTTACCTATTTGATAAATTAAAAAGAAAATACGGTTCAAATTTAGAAGAAATCTTAAAAACTTACGATAATTTATCTAAAGAATTGAGTGATTTTGAAAAATCTACAAATTCAATTGAGGAATTAACCCAAGAAATTGAAAAAACTCATAAAGAATTAACAATTCTATCAAAAGAAATTTCAGAAAAACGAAAAGATTATGCCTCAGTACTTTCCAGCTTAATCGTTGATGAATTAGAAAAACTTGAACTTGCAAAATCTCGTTTTGAAATTAGAGTTGAACCTACCGAATTAAACCACAACGGGTGCGATAATGTAGAATTTTATATCTCAACAAACATTTCGCAAGACTTATCACCACTATCAAAAACAGCATCAGGCGGTGAAATTTCAAGGGTTATGCTTGCCATAAAAACAATTTTTGCAAAATCAGATGATATTGACACTGTAATTTTTGACGAAATCGACACGGGTATTTCAGGTAAAGCCTCTCAAAGTGTTGCTGATGAAATTTCAGAACTTGCAAAATTTAGACAAATTTTACTTATCACACACCAAGCAATTATTGCTTCAAAAGCCGATAGACACTTCCTTGTAGAAAAACAACAAAACGACATAACATCAGTTGAAATAAAAACTCTAAACGAAGAAGAAAAAGTTTTGGCAATTGCAAGTTTAGCATCAGGTGAAACTTCAAAATCTTCAATAGATTTTGCAAAATCACTACTTTCGTCTAAGTAATTTACGACTTTTATCTAATGTTTTAAAGAAAAAAATCACTTATACTACTCATATAATCTAATTAAGGTGGGTAGTATGAAAAAGATTTCTATATTTTTAATTTTTATATGGTGTTTTATTTTTAATCAAAGCGTATTTGCTGACTGTGGATTAACTGGCGGTGCTTGTGCAATTGCGGATATAATTCAACCAACACAAAAAAAAGAAAAAATCACTACAAAAAAAGAACCCACTAAAAATAATCCGCAAAAAATAATAAAAAAAGAAAAACCTAAAAAACAAATAAAAAGAGATAAGATTTAAAACCTTATCTCTTTTATCTCTATCTTAATTAAGCATTAAAACTCATAGCCTTGCCTAATTGCTTATTTGCTTGAGCTCTAACGTTTGAACTCATATCTTTAGCCGCCTCTTGCATCAACTTTCCGATGTCATTTTTGTAATTCGGATTATTTACATAACCTAAAGATGCAACTGCAGCTTCCCTAACATTTGAATTAGGGTTTGTTTTTAAATTATTTACGATACCAGCCATACCAATCAAATCTTCTGTTGGAACAACAACATTTCCGGCTTTTTCAACTTCATCAGCATATAATTTTTGTAAAGTCGCAGTCGTAAACATAGCGTATTCTTTATTACGTTCTGCTAATTCTTTATCTTTACCTTGAAGTTTTGAGGTATCTTTAGACATAATGTCTAATAAATTATCAACAACTTTAGTATCAAGCAATTCGCCCGCTCTTTCAGGAGCATACATTGTTACTTCAGAAATTGCTTCCATTGCGTCTGCTTGTTCTTCGTAATCAGGACTTGTTAATATTGAAATTAAACCATTCAAATCAATACCAGTTTTCATTTTTTCAGGTTCAACAATTTGAGGTCTATTACGTTTTACTTCTTTTTTAGCTTCTGTTTTTTCTTCTTTTGGTGCAACATCAACTACTTTTGCTTGAGTTGTTGCACTTGGCATTTGAACTCCTGCTTGTGCAGCAAGAATTTGAGCCATTGTATTTTCAGCTTTTTTATCTTGTTCTTTGTTTTCTACCGCTTTTGTTTCAACTTTTTTATTATCAACTTGTTTTTCTGTTGACTTTTCATCAGCTTTTTTAGCTTGCTCATTTTTGCTTGGTGCAAAAATAGACATCTGTGGAACATTGTAAATCACAGAATTACCTTGTGAATCAGGCATTTGATAAGCCATTGGCTGAGGAGTAATGTCAATTTTTATTGAAACAGGTTGAACAGGCATCATTTGCATAGGATAAGCCTGTGGTCTAAATCCAATTGGATTAATCATGTTATTAGGAGACATTTTTACCTTTCCTACATTACACTACATGTAGATAAAATATCCTAATAATTAAAAATTGCTAGTAATTTCCATGCTCTTTACAAAGTTGTTACAATTTTATTTTCAATATTAATAACATCAAGTCCGTTAAATTCAAATATTTTTTTAATATTTGACGGATTATTTGCTCTCTCACGCATAATTAAAGCCCCGACAATAGCTTCTAATTGAGCCATTGGCATCATATTTTGAGGAATATCTTCAAATTGATACTCTGTTTTTAGAGCATTTTGCAAAAATTTACAATCCGCAGGAGTTCTTTCTTTAAAATAAGAACTTAAACTCAATTTTTGGCGTGTTAAATATAATTCAAAACGGCAAACATCAATTCCTTGTTGTGAAAGAGTTCTAAAATAATCACACCCTCTCGTAGAATACCTTTGAGTCCAATTATCTCTATTTAAAAGATTTTCATTTGTTCTTACCATTTGATAAGGTTTTGACAAAATTCTCCATTTTCCCTCTAACATTGCGTTATCCCAAGGTAAAGACACCGCAATATGAGATTGTTTTAAAGAAGAATAGTTATCAAGAAAAAATTGAATATCTTTCATCGTATACAATTTATCAACAAGAATAATTTTTCCAAAGCTATCAACAACAGCAACGCCAGTTTCTGTTGTCGACGCCATAGACATTGATATTCCTACGTAATATTCCATAACTACTGTCCAACCATATCAAATTGTTTATTGATATCTCTTTGTAAAATATTATTATTTTTAGTTGCTGTATTTAACCAATTATCATCTACGTTTTGGTTTTCTGGAGTAACCTCAGGTGATTGAGATTGTTCATAAAGAGTTTTATTCTTTATAGATAAAGTCTTTTGTCTTGGTGCTTCTGGTTCAGCATAAAAATCAGCTGTTGTTTCAGCAGTGGTCAATTCTTTAGCTTTTTCCTTTTGACCTGATTTAAGACGTTTTAATGCATTTGAACTTTCTGTTACATTTTGAAGAGTTGCAACACGTTCTTCTTGGAATTTTTCTTGAGCTTTTTTAGATTGAGTTAAAATGCTTGCTGAAGGGTGTTCCAAACCTTTGAATTTGTTTTTCAATACCAAAATTTCTACACGTCTGTTTTTAGCTCGATTTTCAGGAGTTTTATTATCCGCAATCGGTCTTGTATCACTATAACCAACAGATGTGAAAATATTTGGCATAAACTTAAATCTTTGAATCAAATATCTAATAATTGAACTTGCCCTAGCACCTGAAAGTTCCCAGTTTGACGGGTACATAAAGCTATTAATAGGTTGACTATCGGTGTGTCCCTCAACTCTAATATAATGTAGAGCGAATTTTTCACCGATAAGAACACCTATATTATCCAAAGTTTTCATTGCACTTTCAGTTAAAGATGCTGACGCTGAATAAAATAAGAAATCATCTTTAAAGGTAATCAAAAGACCTTTATCAGTAATTTGAGCATCAACACCTTTTAAATCACCATTCTTAGTCATTTCGTCAATAGAGTCTTTGATCTCTCTAAATGATTGTTCTTCATATTTTTGGCTTACATATTCCAACATCAAAGGGGCAATCACAGAATCAGCAGCACTAGCATCAAGAATGCTCTCACGTCCGTCTAACATTGCATCAGACCCCTCTAACAAACTTGGTGCATTAAAAGCTTTTTTAATACTATCTTCTAATTTACCAAATTCTGAAATATCAATTTGAGATAAAGCATACAACACAACGAAAGTTGCGAAAAGCAACGTAATGAAGTCCCCGTATGAAACGAGCCATCTTTCCAGATTTTCATGTTCTTCAGGTAGTTTCTTTTTTGCCATAATCTACTCTATACTTCTTCTTCTGCTTGTTCTCCACTTTGTTCAATTATGAATGAACGAAGTTTTCTTTCAATCAATGCAGGAGATTCACCTGCTTGTATTGCAAGTACACCTTCCAGCATAACTTCTTTTGATAAAAATACTTTTGTATAATTTAATTTAATACGAGAACCTAAAGGAATTAAAAGTAAGTTTGCAGCAAACAAACCATAAATTGTTGCAACGAACGCAACCGCAATACCTGCACCTAACGCAGATGGATCAGATAAGTTCTGCATTACTTGGATTAACCCCATTACGGCACCAATAATACCTAATGTTGGAGAATAACCACCAGCAGATTCAAAAACTTTTGCTGCAGTATGAACTTCAATTTCTTGTTGACTGATTTGGTTTTCCATCATACTTTGAACTAATGTAGGATCAGCACCATCGGCTACTGCCTCTAAACCCATTTTTAAAATAGGGTCAGACGCACCTCTTGCTTCTCTTTCAAGAACAATTAAACCTTCACGACGTGCTTTTTGTGCAAATTTTACTAATTCTTTAATCAATTCGTCCATGTCAACAACAGGCGGAACAAATACGTCTTTGATTAACATAAAAGCTTTTTTAATTACAGCAGGAGGGAAACTCAAAATTACAGCACCACCAGTACCACCGAATACGATAAAAGCTGCAGTAATTTGAAGCAATTGTCCAAGATTACCACCTTCCATCGCTTGACCGATAAGAATTGATGTTATACCAAAAAATAGTCCTACTACTGCAAAAATATCCATGATTTCACTCCATATTCTATTGCAATTCTATTTAACTATATTTTTGGAAGTTTCAAATCATGCAAATAGTTTATTTTTAATTATTATAGGAATTCTTCACGAATAATTGTCATCAACTCTGGTTCACCATCTGTCGCTAAAACAGTATGTTCAAAGTGTGCGGACGGCTTTCTATCCAAAGTTTGAACAGTCCACTCATCAGCAAGAGTTTCAACTTCATCACAACCTAAATTTATCATCGGTTCAATAGCAATAACATAACCTGATTTAATTAAAGTCTTATCACCAACACTATAATTGTATAAAAACGGATCTTCATGCATTGTATGACCAACACCATGACCGCCGTATTGTCTTACCAATCCACAATTATTGTCCTTTGCAACTTTTTCAATAGCACTTGAAATATCATCTAAAACATTTCCCGCACGCATTTGTTTTATACCTGCAAATAAAGCTTCTTCAGTAACTTTCAATAAACGTTTCAAATCATCTGAAATTTCACCGACAGGATAAGTCCAAGCACTATCACCAACAAGTCCGCCATAAGTTGCACCAACATCAATACTAATAATATCGCCCTCTTTTAAAATAACATCTTTTGACGGAATACCATGTACGACATTTTCGTTAATAGAAGTACAAATGCTTGCAGGAAAACCATGATAATTTAAAAATGTAGGCACAGCTTTATTTGATTTGATAACGTCCATTGCAATATCGTCAAGTTCTTTTGTGCTTATCCCAGGTCTTACAGCCTCTTTCATAGCTTTATGAACAAGAGCCACAATATGACCGGCACGTTTCATTTTTTTTATTTCATCTCTTGATTTTCTATTAATCATTTGTTGCCTTCTTTCACATTATTATTAAAAGAGAGTCAAAACGACTCTCTTTTTAATTATTTCTATTCAGTTACGGCTTTTAAAAGACGTTCCCAAACTTCATCAATTGAACCATTCGCATCGATTTTTCTCAAAACACCTTTTTCTTCATAATATTTTGTCAAAGGTGCTGTTTCATTGTAATAAGTTTCAAATCTTGCACGTGCAATTTCTTCTGTGTCATCTTTTCTTTGTGTTAATTCTTCATTACATTTGTCACAGTGAACACCGTCTTTTGGTGCTTTAAACTTCATGTTATAAATTTCACCACATTTTGGACAAGATTTTCTGTTTACGATACGTTCAATCAATAATTCAGTATCAATATCAAAATATACAGCTCTAAATTCAGCTTCACCGTTATCAACTTCTTTATTGATTTCTTCTAACATGCCAGCTTGTTCAACACTTCTTGGAAATCCATCTAGAACATAGCCATTAGCACAATCAGGTTCTGCTAATCTTCTTTTAATAATAGCTGCAACTACTTCAACAGGTACTAATTGACCTTTTGACATATAACCTTCAGCAGTAACACCTTCTGGAGTTTTATTTTTTACAGCTGCTCTTAATAATGAACCTGTATCGACGTGCGGAAAATTCAAATGTTCTGCAAGTTTGCTTGTTTGAGTACCTTTTCCACATGCAGGTGGTCCTAAAAAGATAAGTTCTTTTTTCATGTTTGTTTCCTTTTTTTTATTTTAAATTGTACTAAGCGTCAATATTTGTTGCATAAACTGCGTGTTGTTGAATGAAATCTCTACGAGGTTCAACCTTGTCACCCATTAATATATCAAACAATTGGTCACAAAGCATTGCATCTTCAAGATTTACTTTCAATAAAGTTCTTGATGCAGGGTCCATTGTAGTTTCCCAAAGTTGTTGAGGCATCATTTCACCTAAACCTTTAAATCTTTGGATTTGTAAACCTTTAGAACCTCTATCATCTAAGATTTTTCTTAATTGTTCAAATGATTTAATATCTGTTGTTTCTGTATCAGTTTCTAAAGACAAATCATTCGATTCTTCAATTAAATATTCTCTGATTAGCGGATATGCTTGTTTCAAACGTTTGTATTCATTACTTTTTACGATACTTGGAGTAATTAATACAAAATCATCTTCCGCTAAAGTCATTTTGATATTATATTTTGCATTTTCTGCGTTATATTTCATTTCTAATTTATAATCTTTAGCTTCTGAAATATTGTAGTTTTCAGCGTGGTCAACAAGATAATGTGATAAGTAATCTAAATGTTCTTGCATTTTTGCTTGATCATCAAAATCAGTTTCTTGAATATCTGCACGAACCATACCTCTCAACATTACAGCCGGAATTCTACCCAAAATAGGGTTGTTATAAGAATTATAATAAGCTGTCATATTTGAAAGAAGTTTCAACAATTCGTCGCCTTGAACAGTTTTTGCTGTTTTCTTATCAGACAAAGCAACATTTTTAATTCCTCTTTCTTTCAACATTTTGTCTAAAGCTTTTTCGTCGAATAAATATTCACTTGTTTTACCTTGCGTAATTTTATAAAGAGGAGGTTGTGCAATATATACATAACCTTGTTCAATTAATGGTTTACAATACCTAAAGAAGAACGTAAGCATTAATGTTCTAATGTGAGCACCATCAACGTCGGCATCGGTCATGATGATAATTTTATGGTATCTCAATTTTTCAATACTTACTTCTTCAGGATTTCGGCTAATTGTAACCCCAAAAGCTTGAACCATTGATTGAATTTCATTATTAGCATAAATTTTATCTAATCTAGCTTTTTCAACGTTCAAAATTTTACCTCTTAACGGCAAAATTGCTTGGAACATTCTGTTTCTACCTTGTTTTGCAGATCCACCAGCTGAATCTCCTTCGACAAGGAAGATTTCACATTTTTCTGGTTCTCTATTTGAACAGTCAGCCAATTTACCAGGTAAAGTAGAGTTTTCAAGAACTGTTTTACGTCTTGTCAATTCTCTTGCTTTTCTTGCAGCTTCTCTTGCACGTTGTGCTTGTAGAGTTTTTTCAATAATTGTTTTTGCAATTTTTGGATTAAACTCAAGCCATTCTTGGAATTTATCTCTGATAGAATCTTGAACAGCACCCATAGCTTCTTGGCTACCAAGTTTTTCTTTTGTTTGTCCTTCAAATTCAGGTTCAGGAAGTTTTACACTGACAATGGCAGTCAAACCTTCACGAACGTCATCACCTGTTAAATTTTGGTCTGAATCTTTTAAAATATTATTTTTTCTTGCGTAATCGTTTAATACACGAGTAATACCGTTTCTAAAACCAGTCAAGTGAGTACCACCGCTGTGAGTATTAATATTATTAGCAAATGACAAAATGCTTTCGTTATATGCATCTGTATATTGCATAGCTACTTCAACACGCATATTGTCAACCATTTTATCAATATAAACAGGTTCTTCAAATAAAGCAGTTTTATTTTTGTTTAAGAATAAAACGTATTCAGCAATACCACCCTCATAGTGGAAAACTTCTTCTTCATTTGTTCTTCCGTCAATAAATACGATTTTTAGACCTTTATTCAAGAAAGCCATTTCTCTCAAACGACCAGCAACAACGTCTTTATCAACTTCAACTGTTTCTTGGAAGATTTCAGGATCTGGCCAAAAACGTGATTTTGTACCTGTTTTATCTGTATCTCTAATTCTTTCAACTGGAGCAGATGGTTCACCACGGAAATATTCTTGTTTATAAACTCCGCCGTTACGTGAAACTTCTACTACCATTTTTTCAGATAAAGCGTTTACAACAGAAGCACCTACACCGTGAAGTCCACCTGATACCTTGTAACCACCGTCGCCAAACTTACCACCTGCGTGAAGTACTGTATGTACAATTTCAAGAGCAGATTTGCCTGTTTCCGGTTTAATATCAACAGGAATACCACGACCATTATCTTCTACCGTAATACTATGGTCAGTATTTATTTTTACACGAATTTCAGTACAATAACCTGCAAGAGATTCGTCAATAGAGTTATCTACGATTTCATAGATGCAGTGGTGTAAACCTCTTTGAGAAGTTGAACCAATATACATCCCTGGACGTAATCTTACAGCCTCAAGACCTTCCAAAACACGAATATTACTTGCGTCATACCCTTGTTGAGGTGCAATCGTTGTACCTTGTGTTTCTTCCATTATTATTTCCCCCAATATTTAAGTATATATCTAATTAAATCTTATACATGTATTATATTACAAAATAAGCGGTCAAGCATGACTTTAAACAAAATCTTTACCAACTGTAAAGCTTTTAATCATTTAATTTTGACCATTTTTTACTTGCTGATTCAAGAACTTTTTTTGTATTAACGTTGTCAAGCAAAACCATTTGAACCGCAGTATTTATAACTGTATTAACCTCTTTTTGTGATTTCTGAGGTTTTTGAACAGGTTCAATTTTATACAACTGTTGAGCACTCAAAACTCTTGCTTTCGCTAATAAATCGCTGTTATCATATTTTTGATAATATTCATTTTTCAAAGCTTTTTCATTCGTTGCCAAAATATTTGTCAATTTAGCAAGATTTAATTGATTTGCCTCATTCGTCAAGAATAATGCAAATTCTAAAGCAGCTTCTTTATTTTTTGCCCTTTTAGGAATAACAAAATTCATCATAGAAAAATCATTTTGTCCTAATTTTCCAACAACTTGAGGTGCAACATCAGTATTTTTGTATATGTTAGGTGCATTTTCTTTAATCATATTCAAGAAATTTGCCCCTGCTTGAATTGATGCAATATTGCCTGACATGTATTTTTCAAGTGCCTCACGGTGAGTTTGAGTTACGCTTTCTTCCGGAATTAATTTTTGTTTATACAAATCTCTGTAAAAATCAAAAATAGCAATAGACTCTTTACTTGTCAATTTATGTGGCGAATTTATACCATATTTATTCAACATTTTTAGCATTGTGTCATTATCAGTAAGATTTGGCATAAAGATATATGCACCAGTTTTTTCTTTTAAATCTTTTGCATATTTTCCATAATCTTCATAAGTTACAGGCGGAATTTGAAACCCTGCTTTGTTAAATAAATCTTTGTTATAAATAGTTACAGCAGAAGTTGCATACCAAGGAATAGCATACATTTTTCCGTCTACTTCCAATGATTTTAATAAAGGTTTATTAAATTCTGAAAGTTGCTCTAAAGGAATTTCTTCTAATGCACCTTTTTGAGCCAAAATACCCGAAAAATCAGGATTTAAGTTAACCAATGACGGAGGATTATTACTCAAAATAGCAGCAAGCGTACGCTTTTCACCCTCAGAAAACGGTACATCAATCCATTTTATTTTTATATCAGGGTGTTCATATTCAAATTTTGCAATAACATCTGCCATATAAGGTGTAAATTCGTTCATTTGCAACGTCCAGAACACGACTTCTTTATCACCCAAAACATTTTTAGGCGTTAAACAAAATCCAATAAAAGTCGCAAATACAACAACAGATATTACAGATATTATAATTAATTTTTTTCTCATATACGATTTGTGCCTTTTGATGTTACAATTATACTATGAACAATTTATTTACGGAACTCGAAAATAAAAATAAACAAATTCCACTAGCCGAAATTCTACGTCCAAAGACATTTGACGAGTATTTCGGGCAATATAACATTGTTGCGAAATCTTCACCTTTGTTTAATTTATTAAACTCCGGTAGATTATTTTCATTAATTTTATGGGGTCCATCGGGTTGCGGAAAAACTACACTAGCAAGAATTATTTCATCAACAGTAAACGCTAAATTCATAGAAATTTCTGCGGTGACATCTGGTGTAAAAGATATTAAAGATGCGGTAGAAACAGCAAAAGAGGGATTAAGAAATAATCAAAAGACAATTTTATTTATTGATGAAATCCATAGATACTCAAAAACTCAACAAGACGCACTTTTACCACATTTAGAAAACGGAACATTATTTTTAATCGGTTCAACTACCGAAAACCCGTCATTCCAAGTTATACCCGCACTTTTGTCTAGAGTTCAAGTCTTAAGATTAGAAAATTTAGATGACGACTCTATAAAGAAAATCATTAATAAAGGTTTCAAATACCTTGAAGAACAACATCAACCTGTTAAATATTCAGAACAAATTGTAGAATTTATAACAAATCTATCACGAGGGGACGCAAGATTTGCCCTAAACCTTGTTGAAAACTCATATTTTTCAAGTTCATTTGATGGAAAAAATAGAGTTTTAGACCTAGAATCGGTTGAAAAATTAGCACAATCAAGAAAGACTAGATATTCACAACAAGAGCATTACGACTGTGCATCAGCGTTCCAAAAAAGCTTACGAGGCTCAGATGCAAACGCAGCAATCTACTACCTTGCAAAAATGATAGCCTCAGGTGAAGACCCTAGATTTATTGCAAGAAGACTAATTGTTTGTGCATCGGAAGATGTCGGAAACGCAAACCCAATGGCACTTTCACTTGCAGTCAGTGCATACCATGCTGTAGAAATTTTAGGATTTCCAGAGGCAAGAATACCACTTGCACAAGCAGTTATCTATGTCGCAAACTCTAAAAAATCCAATTCAACAATATGTGCAATAGATGAGGCTTTGTCTGACATCAACAACGGAAAAGATTTTCCACCACCAATGCACTTGAGAGATGCTCATTACAAAGATGCCTCAAAATATGGATTTGGAGAGGGGTATATCTATTCACACAATGCCCCCGACGAATATCAACAATTCTTACCAGATGAATTAATAAATAAAAAATACGTGAAGTAGAATTTATTAATTACAAGTTTTAACAGGTAAATTTGTGGCAGGATTTAATGTAACATTACCGCTATTACATTTTCCACCCGAAAAACTTACAGTCATTACGAGCGGATTTTCGGTAGGGTGAAACGAAGTGAAACCCGTAAGTCGTCGTCAGACGTTACTCAGACGACACCCCGAATAAATCGACGAATAAAATGAGCAAAAGTTTCACAAACACAAACGAAAACGGTTTGAGTTTTCGTTTTGTTTGTGAACGGTTGCGTTTAATGTGAGGGCGTATTTTATTTATATTTTTTATGGATTACTTTTATTTCTTGTTTGTATCTCAATGACAGATTTTTAATTTACAAGTTCAGAATGTCATGAAGTTTTATTATAAATAACTATTACATTAAACAAAGGCGGTTTTGATAAAATCAAAACCGCCTTTGTTTTTACTAACCTATTAATTAAAAAATTAAGCTTCAGTTGTTTCTGCAGGTGTTTCTTCTGCCGGAGCTTCTGCAGCTGCAGCTGCTTCTGCTTCAGCTTGTTTTTTAGCTTCTTCTTCTGCAGCTTTTTTAGCCATTGCTTTTTTAGATAATTTAACTGTTTCAGATTTTTTGTAGTTCAAAGAACCATCATCATTACAGTTTTTAATCAAATAAGCAACTGTTTCAGTTGGTTGAGCACCTTTTGAAATCCAGTTTAATGCAGATTCTTTATCCAATTTCATAACTTTAGTTTTAGGGTTGTAGTGACCTAATTCTTGAATTGGAGCACCTTCACGTTTAGTTGTAGAGTTAATTACAATTACACGGTATACAGGATTTTTCTTTGCACCTAATCTTTTTAATCTAATTTTTAACATTTTTGTTTCCTTCTTAATTTTACTACTCGCAAATGCCTAGCCGCTTGACATTCACTGGAAATAAGTCGAAGAGGAATAACTTATCTCTGTATAAACATCAAAACACAAACATGAATTTCAATCAAGTTTATTAACGAAAGTTACAGTCTGTTAAGGATTTGCCCGCAAAATTATTGTTGATAATATATTATTATGGCAAATATTTTATTGGTTTCAGATGATAAGGAAAAAATAAAACATTATGATGAAATGTTGACGACATTTTTGCACGATGTTCAATTTGCAACGGACACTCAAATGTTTTTTGATGTGTTAAGCATAGATTTACCTCAAATTATTCTTTTAGATTCAAATTCAACCTCAATTGATTTGCCACAACTTTACAGAAAAATAAACTCAGTAAAAGAAAGCGTAATTACGATTGCACTTGTAGAAGACGATAAAATTCCGCCTGAGCTTTTAAACATTTCAGACGCATTTTTAACCGCTCCGATTTCGGACAATATTCTAATTGCAACTATCAACGTTAACTTACGCAGAAAAGATGCATTGACAAGACTTGCAACTTCAAACCAAAACTTGTCAAAAAGCTTATACCAACTAGATGTTTTATACAACCTCGGTTCACAATTTGCAGGAACTTTAGACAAAGAAAAACTTATTAACATTATGCTTGAGGGTTTAGACAAAGCTCTTGGTTTTTCTGTTGCTTGCATATTGACTTTCAAATCTAATAACGAACCTTTATTAATAATAAACTCTATCAATCAAATTTCAGACAGACTTCTTGAGGCTTTAAAATTAAGAGCTGTATTAAACTACAAATCTTTATTTGAAAACAAAGAAATGCCGTTTGAATTAAATATTGATGAATTAAAAACAATAAAATATGCCAAAAATCCAATAGAAGACTACGATTTTTCAGTTTTAAGATATGACAACATGTTTGCTCAAATCAATTTGAGCGATAACTTTTTTGGATTTGTTGAAATTTATAGAGAAAATGACTTCACAAACGAAGATACGCAATGTTTCCACACTATTGCACAACAAGTGTCAATGCCATTGAAAAACGCATCTTACATTCAAGAAATCCAAGAAAAAAATAGAGAGTTGTATAGATTAGAACACTTAAAATCTGAATTCGTTTCTATTGTATCTCACGAATTAAGAACACCTATAACACCGCTAAATACGTCAATAGACATAATGTTAAGCGGTCGTGCCGGCGTTTTAACTCCTGCTATGACAAAATTTTTGGAAATGAGTAAAAATAATGTAAAAACTTTCCAACAAATTATTAACGATTTGCTTGATATGTCAAAAATTGAAGCAGGTAAAATGGATTACAAATTCGCTTCAACAAATCTTGAAAAAAGCATCGATTTCATTAAATCGCAACAAAATAATGTAGCAGAAGAAAAAGGCTTAACTTTAACAACACATTATGACGAAAACTTTGCACCTGTATTTGCGGACGCATCTAGAATACACCAAGTGCTTAATAACTTATTGTCAAACGCATTAAAATTCACAAAAGCCGGCGGTAATATTGATATAAGTACAAAAATTGTTGATGCAAAAGAAATTACATGCCCGCAATGTTTTGAAGACCAAGTAAAAAAATTAAGCGGAAAATATGTTCAAGTTTGCGTAAAAGATGAAGGTATCGGGATTGAAGAAGAAAATTTAACAAAAGTATTTGACCAATTCCAACAAGTTGAAAACTCTCTTCAACGTAACGCAGGCGGAACAGGTTTAGGCTTACCGATTGTAAGAAAAATCCTTGATGCACATAACGGTGCTATTTGGGCGGAAAGTAAAATCAATGAAGGTTCAAAATTCTATTTTGTTTTACCTGTTTTGAGCGACAAATCTAATTTCTGGATTTTACATAAACAATTAATTCAACAAGCAAAAGTTAATAAAACAAAATTCGTAACACTATCAATTTCATCAAAAGATGATTGCGTTGAAAGAATTATGAAAAATGAAAGTTTAATAAACAGTACATATCTTAACAATTCATTGTTAGATAAAGAGGCTGACAAAACTACGTTAACAATGGTAATACCAGGGGGCGACGTGCATTTGGTAGATTTTCTAAAACGAAAAATAGATACTGCCTTACTTAACGATAAAGCCCAATATGGAAAATGTGATATAATGTATTCATATACGACATATCCAAAGGAGAAAGATTAATGAAAAAAATATTACTTGTGGATGATGAACAAGATATTGTAGAAACATTAAAATTCGTACTTGAAAGTGACGGATATACTTGTTTTTGTGCATATAACGGCGAAGACGGTTTAAAATTAGCAAAAGAAATCGTACCAGATTTAATGATTTTAGACGTAATGATGCCAAAAATAAACGGTTTTAAAATTAGCAGATTACTAAAATATGATGCAAAATACAAAAATATTCCGATTATTATGTTAACAGCACGTTCACAAGAATCCGACAAACAAATCGGTGAAGAAACAGGTGCAGATGTTTACATTACAAAACCTTTTGAACTTGATGAAGTTCTAACAACAGTTGCAAAATTATTGGAAGAAAAAGAAAACAACTAAAATTATGATGGAAGCAGTTACAAATAAAACTTTAGAAAAATTGAAATATGACTTGGTTAGAGAAGGTCTTGTTGAATACGACACTGTCGAAAAAGCACAAGAACTTGCTAATGCCCAAAATATTAACATTGGACAAGCTTTGATTAATTCAAACGTATTGTCAGAAGAAACTCTTTTGAAGTTTTTAGAAAACAAATTACATATTCCGTATGTAAATCTGGAAGATTACACTTTAGATAAAAACTGCTTACAATATATAAACATTATTGATGCGAGAAAATATAGAATTATTCCGCTATTCAAAATTGAAGACGTTTTAACTGTTGCAATGGCAGATCCTTTAGATTTGTTTGCAATTGACAAAATTATGGAAAAAGCTGAATGCTCTATTGACCCTGTAATTTCATCAGAAACAAGTATTCTCAAAAAAATTGAAGAATACTATAAAACTCCAAACACAGTAGGTGAAATTTTCACAGAAGCTCAAGAAAATAATTACGATTGGCACACAGAATTACATACTGACGATTTGTCAGATGAACATATTCAAAAAATTATTCGTGCTATCTTAAAACAAGCGATTTTAGAAGAAAAACACGAAGTTTACTTTGCTCACATGGAAGAAGGTCTTGAAATAAACTTTAAACACAAAGGAACTGTCTATGAAAAAGGATTTATTCCATCAGTTTTGACAGCTTCATTTATTTCAAAACTAAAAACTCTATCAAATTTAGACCCATCAGTAAGCGAAATTCCTCAACTTGGAAAACTTTGTTTTAAAGTAGATGATATGACTCTCGTAGCTAGCATTTCATCTTTCCCTACAGTTATGGGCGAAAGAATTGCACTAAAAATTTACAAACCGCCTATGGATCTTCATTCTGTGATAAAAGATGAATCCAAAGTTCAATTTATCAAAAATACTTTAGATAAATCAGGTATAATTTTAGTTTGCGGTGCTCCACTTTCCGGCAAAACACATTTAATTTATTCAATCTTGAAAGAAATTTCAGACTCAAAGAAAAATATTATGACGATTGAATCGATTACAAAATATGATTTGCCGAAAATTAATCAATGCGAACTTAACGAAAGCATCGGATTTAATCTTGATAAAGCTTTGAGATTTATTGAATTCCAAGCACCTCAAATTTTATATCTTGAAGGAATGATGTCAAAATATGATTATATTTCAAGCTTAGTGTTCAGCAACAAAACTATTATCACTGAATTCTTAGCAGAAAATATGACAGATTTAAGAGAAAAACTTTCTTATTCAGAAGTGAATACTTTTAAATCTCTCGTAAATTGCTTGATATTCATTCACTCGAAAGACAGTATAGAAGTTTTTGATAAAGCAACAATACAAAAATATATCTCATAAATTAATAAAAAAAATGCCACCCAATGGGTGGCTTTAAATTTGGTTTTTTGGTTTT
>CAZKJV010000005.1:0-25276 GCA_964553175.1 uncultured Muribaculaceae bacterium
TTTCTCGTTTATTCAACTTTTTTTTAAAATGTAAACTACTCAAAAAAACACTAAACAAAACCTGTTTTTATAGAACCTTTACCAAATTTAGCCTCAATTTTATCAATTGTTTTTGAAAGATTATCAGATTTTTTAACTAAATCATCAGAAAAAAGTCCGCCTTGCACAAAATTTTCAGATGATAAGTTTGCAAAATAAACCCCACTTGAACGATATAACAAATTCGGATTATAAATATTTTCAAACAATTGAAAAATATGTTTTGAAATTTCCAACTCCAAATTTAACGCACATTCAAGATTTTTCTTATCACTATAAACAACAAAATCCTTTGTTTTTAACATAACACCAACTTGCGAAGTTTTTACATTGTGCTTTCTTAATTTTCTACAAGCATCTTTTATATGCTTATTCAACTCATTTTTCAAATAGTCAACATCGTTTGTTGACGGAGCAAAAGAACTCGTTTCTTGAATAGATTTTGGTGCTTTGTATTCAGGTGAAATTTTATTAATACATTCGCCTAAAAGTTCGTGTTTTAGCTCAACCAACGAAATAGAAAACTTATTTTTTAACCATTCATCAGATTGATTCACAAATTCAGTACAATTAATTATGCCCTCTTTGTTCAAAGCGATTTTCATACGTCGTCCAACGCCTGAAATCTCTTCAATTTTAGTTCTCGGTAAAATCTTTTTAAGTTTTGATTTTCCAATCAAATAAACGCCATTTTGATTTTTCGCATAATCACTTGCATATTTTGCCAAAGTTTTTGAAGAGCTTACTCCAATAGAAACTGGAATATCAACCTCATCAAGTATTCTTTGACGTAAAAATTTTGCTAATTCATAGTAATTTTTTTTATACAACTTGCAAAGCCCAGTAAAATCAACAAATGCCTCATCAATAGAACAAACCTCAACAGTCGGACTAAAGTCTTTTAAAACTGCAATCACACGGTTAGAAAACTCTTTGTATCGTTCGTGATTTCCGTCAAGATATATAACGTCTTTATACTCTTTTTTTGCCATAAAAACAGGATACCCCATTGGTAACCCCGTTTTCTTTGCCTCTTTTGAACGTGAAACGACACAGCCATTTACACCACCTGTTACACAAACCGCTTTCCCTTTCAATTCAGGGCATACAGCTTGTTCACAAGAAACAAAAAAAGAATCACAATCAACTAACGCATAAACCTTTTGCATAGAAGTATTATAACATTTATTTCCTTTACAAACAACTTATTTTATGGCTTAATAAACTCAAGAAAAACAGAAAAGAGTTAAAAATGAAAAAAATTGCTTTAGTAAATCACGGTTGTGCAAAAAATTTAGTAGATTCAGAATTAATGTTAGGAATTTTAGCCCAAAAAGGTTACGAAATTACTCTTGATGAAACTGACGCAGAAATCGTTATCGTAAACACTTGCTCATTCATTCACGATGCAGAAAGAGAATCCGTAGATTCTATTTTAACTCTTGTTGATGCCGGCAAAAAAGTTATTGTAACAGGCTGTTTACCTCAAAAACATAAAGAAGAATTAAAAGAAGCTATTCCGGAAGTTGTTGCAATGGTTGGAGCAACAGACTTCAAAGACATTGCAAATATTATTGATAATTTAATCAAAAATAATTTTGAATATATCTCTGAAATATCAGAATTTCCAAACTATTGCTATCCAGAAGATGTTGACAGACAACAAATCACAGTTGGTTCAAGTTCATACATAAAAATCGCAGACGGTTGCAATTACAATTGTGGCTACTGCATTATTCCTAAACTTAGAGGAAAATGCCATTCTAGAAAAATGGAAGATATCTTAACAGAGGCAAAAAAACTTGCAGACAAAGGTGTTACCGAAATCGTTCTTATCGCACAAGATACAACAAGTTACGGCATTGACCTATACGGAAAACAAATGTTACCAAAACTTTTGGAAGAATTAAACAAAATTGAAAATATTTCTTGGATAAGAATAATGTACGCATACCCGACAAACGTAAGCGATGAACTTTTAGAAAAAATAAACGAACTTGATAAAGTCGTAAAATACATTGATTTGCCATTACAACATTCAAATATTGAAATGCTTAAATCAATGTCCAGACCTGCGTTTGATTACAGAAAACTTATAAAAAAAATAAGAGATAAAGTTCAAAATATCGCAATCAGAACGGCATTTATCGTAGGTTACCCAGGAGAAACAGAAGAACAATTTGAAGATTTATACAATTTCGTAAAAGAAATTAAATTTGACAGAATGGGCGTATTTGAATACTCAAAAGAAAAAGGAACTCTGTCATATTCAATGAAAAACCATATTCCTGCAAAAATAAAACATCAACGATATAACAAATTGATGAAACTTCAACAAGAAATTTCAACAGAATTAAACGAAAAATATGTCGGCAAAACAATTCCTTGTATTATTGAAGGATACACCGATGACGGTTTTGTAATTGCTCGTTCTCAACACGATGCACCTGAAATCGATGGTATGGTTTATGTAAAAACAGATAAACAGGTTGTTCCCGGAGATATTGAAAACATAAAAATTACATCATCTTCCGAATACGATTTATACGGAGAAATTTAGTCTGAAAAAGCAGACATAATCATGGTTTACGGTAATTGTAACAAAAATGTTACAATTACCGTTTTGTTACTATAAAAGCGTTTCAAACCCTTGCAAATACATGGTTTTAGATAAAAAGGCAATTTTTTCTAAAAAAAATACTTTAAATAAATACGAGAGATTAATATATTTATTTAAGAGATTTAGAGAGGCTTTTTACATGAATTTTAACTTCAACACTGGATTGAACTATAATATTTACACAGATCCGACAAATACAACGTCCCAATCTGCATATACAACAAATCCGATGATGTCTATGGCAACATCAATATTTGCAATGATGCAATCTAATGGTAGCTATAACACTCCTACTGCAGCTTATGCTCTAGGCGGATTTTCAAATATGGGTAATATGAATGGAGATTTAATAACTCCACAATGGATGCAAAATTTAACAAATCCATACAAAATAAATCAATACGATTTCACACAACTTTATACATATAATCCATTCATGCAAGGTACAACAGGCACTGCTAATAATGGAACCGCAACTGCAAATGCAAATATAAATCCATACATGGGAGCTTATACAAATCCTAATGCGTTAGGAAATAACTATGCAAACGCTAGTGCTTTAGCACAAAGTTATTCAAATCCATTTGCTCTATCTCAAAATTACACAGCAAATAATGGAAATAATGACGCAGAAGCAACAGCAAATCAAGGACAAGCCGTAAATGAAACTACGCAAAAATTAAATATGTACGGAATTTCATCAACAGGCGACGCTGAAAAAGATAAAAAAGCTTTAAAAGTAGCTGAAAGCAAACAAGACAAAATTGAAACAGAAGCAGCTGAAATTGCAGAAGAAATGTATGTTGCAATGAAAGGTGCTGGAACAGACAACGCTAAATTGAAAGCTGCAGTATCAAGAATTAACAAAGATAACATTTTATACGTACTTGAATCTTGGAATACAAATTTTGCAGACAGTATGGACGGAGAATCTTTAATTCAATCAATCCAAAACGAACACTTTACAGGTTGGTTCGGTCATCAACAAGAAGACTTAGAAAATCATATTGCAAATGCACTATTCCAAAAAGGACAAGAACTAGGTCTAAAAACAGAATCACACGCTTTCAGAGCAAAAGTAAATGCTGAACATTCTGCTTGGTTCACGTCTGATGAAACAGTAAACAGAGCTTTTGACAATATTATTGAAAAAATTTCAGAAAAAGATGTTGAAGTAAGAACTCAAAAAGCACAAAAAGCTTATCAAAATAACAAATAAATGGTATAATAAAAATAAGGAAACAGTTTTATAAGGAGACAAAACTTGAACGCAGTAAATCCATTAAGAACAAAGTGCGATGCGGCGGGCTTTGATTTTAACAAATTACCGCAAGGTGCAACCGACATTAAAAGCAATAATGACGGTACCTTTACGATTACCGTAGACGGAAAACCTACGCAATATAACAAAGACGGAAGTGTCTTTAACAATCCACCGGCAAGTAACAATGCTCCTGTTAATAACAATAACAATAATAACAACGGAACTCCTCAAGGAAATTCCGCAAACAATAATGAAAATATTTCTGTTTTTCACGGTCAAGGAAACAATAATGCCGATATGACATTAACAAATGTCAATGGAAATTATAATATTGACCCTAATCTTTTCATGGGCTCAGCTATGACCTTTGATGCTTCCACTCAAATGGCAAGCAACACACCGTTTGGACTAGGTTCAATCTTTGGACAAGGTGCCATTGCAACATCATTACAAAACTTCTTAAAATCTGTTTCGTTCAATTTTGATTTTAGTGCAATTAGAATACAACGAGAACAGCAACAACAAGCTCAAACCGCAGCTAATGATGGCTACAATCAAACAGGAATTACAGGCGTATACGAAAAAGACGGCAAATACTACAAATATGACAGCGAAAAAAATGAATATACTCAATGCAATCCTAACGGCACAGAATTAACAGCAGAACAAAAAGAAAAAGCCGCAGAAGAAGAACGAAAAGTAGAAGAAACAAAAGCTCAAGAAGAAGCAAAAGTTGCAAAAAAGACTAAAGCGGAAGAAGAAGCTGCTACAATCACGGAACAATTGTTTGATGCAATGAAAGGTGCAGGGACTAAAAACGGTCAACTTCAAACTGCGGTTAACAGTATAACAAAAGACAACGTTATTGAAATCTTTGATGCTTGGGATACAAACTTTGCAGACAGTATGGATAACGAAACATTGATTGAATCAATCCAAAACGAACACTTTACAGGTTGGTTCGGCAATTCTCAAGAAAAACAAGAAATGAAAATTGTTGAGGCTTTATACGCAAGAGCTATGGATTTAGGTTTGAAAAATGAAGCTGCAGCTTGCAGAGCAAAAGTAAAAGCGGAACATTCAGCTTGGTTCACATCTGATAAAACAGTAAAAGAAGCAATCATCACATTAGTAAATCAAATCAAATGTAAAGAAGCAGGTGTTGAATACAAAAAACCTGAAGAACCTAAAACAGAATAAGAAAACATATAAAAAAAGGGCGGTTGAGAAAATCTCAACCGCCCTTTTTTATTCATTTTTAATGAGTTCTTCTAGTCGTTGTATTTTCAAAAATACTTCTTGCACTACTCATAGCAAGAGTTTTCAACGAACAAACGCCTTTTTTATCTAGAACGCCCAAACTTGATAATCTATTCAATAAAAGTTCATTTAATTCTTCGGGATCAATAAAAAGAGCACAAGAACTATCACAGACTTCGTTACCAAAAGGACATTTTTTCAAATTTTCATTCATTTAGGGTACTCCTTTTATGCAAAAATGTAATACAATATACATACATAGTAATACATATTTCTCATAAAATAAAGCATGTTAACTTTTGTAAAAACCGTTCAAAATCCATGCAATTATAGGAGTTTAGATGTTTTTACATGCATGTAGGTGTAGTGTAATACTACGTACTTTAGGCAAACTACAGAAATGGAGTGCTTATGTATCCAAACGCAACGATTAGAAACGCTGGCGGTGGTCCAAATAATGATTGGCAAAATGGATTATCAGCAAAGTTAAAAAGTCAAATCCCAGAAGGTGCTGACGGATATAGAATGCAAGATGATGGTGTCATTGTCTTTACCAAAGGTGGACAAGATATGGCGAACGGCAAATTTAATGCCGACGGTTCGCAATATGACCCTACAAAATCTCAAAATGCAAACAAAGAAGTAGCAAAACCTGCAGACAATTCCTCTGTTGGCAACGGAAATGGAAATGGAAATGGTGCAGGAAAAGCCGGTAATGGTTCTTCCAGCTCTATGTTCGGATACGGATTCAATAACAATGCATCTGGGGATTTAAGTGCAAATTTTGTTAACGGAAATTTTGATATAGACCCTAACAAATTTATGGGTGCAGCTATGGGCTTTAATGCAATGTCATCAATTGCAAATATGATGCCATTCGGTTTAGGTAGCCTATTTGCTCAAAATACTCTAGGTTCAGTGCTTGGCGGATTTATGAAAGCCGTAAGTTTCAATTTTGATTTCAGTGGATTTAAAGTATCCTCAAATCAAGATGGCAATGGAAATGTTGTTGATGACACTAACGACGACGGAGCCCCAACAACACCAACACCAACAACTCCAACTGCGGAAGATACACCAAAAGCTGAGGCTACTCCAAAAGCTGAAGAAACTCCTAAAGCTGAAAAAACACCAAAGGCAGAAGAAACTCCTAAAGCAGAAGAAACACCAAAGGCAACAACAACTCCACAAAATGATGAATATAAAGTTTCTAGACATACAAGTAATGTATTTTATAAATCAGTAAACGGCTCAACTCACTATTACATTGAAAAAAATGGTGAAAAAGTTGAAGTTGGAAACTATAACGGTAAAACTTATACCTTAAACGGCAAAACTTACAATGCAAAAACAGGAGAAGAAGTTACCGCTCAACAAACCCAACAAACAAAACAAAAACAACAAACTAAACAAACGCAAAATAAAGGTGCCAATAAAGAATATTGGGAAAGTAAAGGATACACTTACCACGGTGGTGCAGGCGGTATCTACTGGAAAAAAGACGGTGCGTATTGGGCATACGACGCAAAAGCTCATACAATGCGTAAATGTACGGCATTCTATCCTGATGGCTCTTATAGATCAGGTAATAAAACTTATGGCACTGACGGAACAGTTCTTGGAACTTTCACAAAAGGTGCTAATGCGGGTACTTACACAACAAGCAATAGTTCTCAATCTACCCCAGGACATAATTACGGCAACGGTAACAAGATTTCAAAAGAAGCAACAACAAAAGTTAGTACTGATAGCGATGCTGAATTCAAAATTGGCAACAGCAAATACAACATGAAACGTGATTCAGGAAGTATGATTGATACAACATTAGATTACTATGATATCACAGGTCAAAGAACAACCGGACAACACAACGGATTCAAATTCGTAAATTCTGATGGTTCATTTAATGCCAATGCAAACATGTTTAATGATGGTAGTAAAGTATACTTATCCGGCGAAGGTGAATTCGACAATTGCGAAGTAAAAGCTGTCAGAGATATGGATGGCGTTAATAGAGTATGTATCAAGAGCGGTAATGTATACTATGACTTTGAAACAATGATGAGAACAGGTAAAAAAGTTCCAATCCGACCTGGAACATTCATAAGCCAAGGCTAATAAATAACAAAATAGAAATAAAAAAACAACGTTTTTTAAACGTTGTTTTTTTATGAGAAATTTTAAATCAATCTAATTCCAATAACGCCAACCATTCAAATAATAGTTCAAAATTTCAGGTTTATCTAACGTTGAGACCTTTATATTATCTCTCATAACATCTTTTTCAATATGAAACAAACTTTTTATAGAATTATTATCAAGGAATTTTGTTTTAATTCCGTCAATTTTTATATTACCTTCATTGATTTTATTGTTAGATGCCAAGATAAAGCCCCAATCTCCAAAGGACGGTACATAAGTGTGATAAGGTTTTGTATACTTAAAACCTGCAGCTTTAAACGATTTTTCTATGCACCAATAAGCTTCCGGAGAGAAAAATGGACTTGTTGATTGCGAAACCACAATACCATTTTGAGCCATTTTTTGTCTTACTACTTTATAAAACTCTTTGCTATAAAGTCTTGCTAGAGAAGAATTATTAGGGTCAGGCAAATCAATAATAATCACATCAAAATATTCTTTTGCATTTTCCAAATATTTGAACGCATCTTCATTTAAAATTTTAACTTTTGGATTTTTAAAACTATGTTCTGACAATTCCGCCATAATACGGTTTTTGACCGCCAAATCAGTCATTTCTTTATCCAAATCAACAACGGTTATTTGTTTAACTTCTGGATATTTAAGCAATTCTCTTGTAGCAAGACCGTCACCACCGCCTAAGACAAGGATATTTTCTCTATGCTTTACCAAATTCATAGGAATATGCACCAACGACTCGTGATAACGATACTCATCAATCGTTGAAAACTGAACATTTCCGTCAATAAACAATCTTACGTCTTGTTTATTTTTAGTGATTATAAGCTTTTGATACTTAGTTTGTTTTGAAAATACTACTCTATCGTCGTACATTGAATTTTCTAAATAAAGTGAAAGTTCTTTTGAAAAAATCATAACTCCAACTAACAACAAACCAATAAGAATGCATTGAATTCTTAATTTTATACGACGTTTTTTAGTCAATTTATCCTTAAACCATATAAACGTAATTACAGCTACGATTAAATTTATCAAACCTGTTGAAATAGAACTGTTAAACACACCTAAAAACGGTAACAAAATAAATGGAAACGCAAGACTTGCAAGAAAAGCACCCAAATAATCAAGTGATAAAACATTTGAAATATTTTCTCTTAATTGAAAATATTCTTCCATAATTCTTGTTAAAAGTGGAATTTCAAGCCCAATCAAAGTCCCGATAATAATAATTAACAGACACATTATCGGATAATAAAAGAATTGCACTGAATAAATAAAATACAAAATCGGAACTGATAAACCGCCGATTATTGCTAACAAAACTTCTACATAGATAAACCAAAAAATCAAATTTTTAGTAAAAAATCTTGAAATCAGCGTTCCAATTCCCATAGCTGTCATAGTTAGACCGATAGTTATTGAGAACTGCTTAATACTATCGCCGATAAAATACGAAGAAATACTACCGATTAAAAGTTCATAAATAATTGTGCAAAAGCCAACAGCAAAAACACAGAACAATAAAATCGACGCATCTTTTTTAGTTAATATGCTTTTATTTTCCACCGTGAATACCCTTTTGTGAGAATCTAGAACCGGTTACGCTATTTTCTCTTACACTTGAACCATAATAATGGTCATAATTTCCAATATACCAATAAGAATGATGATGGTGATAACCTCTATATCCGGGATAACCATATCCTTTATAAGCGACATTAAAGCACGCAAAATAAACAATTATTAAAACAATAATCAAAAGTATATAACAAATAATATTAAAAAACTTAGTCATCAGCGAGTTCCTCAATCCATTCGTTAATATTTTCTAATGTTTCAGATACCCATTCTCTATTTAATATTATAAAGAAAATATATACCAACAATAATACGCAAAATCCCATCATCAAATGAGGAATACCACTACCTTTTTTTGTATAAATCTTAAGCACAACATTACCCATATAATTTTCATCGGTATTAAATTGAATATAATACTTACCGGGTTCTGTAAAGCTCAAATTTGCTTGAAGACGTGGATCTGATTCTGTCCAAGGACCTTCTGAATCATAACCTGATTCATGCCATAATTCTTTACCAAATTCATACAAAGTTTCTTTGTCTTCGTCTAAAACTTCACCCGTAAAATAAATACTAGTGTTTTGATCATACATAAATGCCTTAAGAGTGCAAACTACAGGTTTATTCTTTTTAACAACTATTGGTCCATACATAGAACCTTTCTCAAGGTAAAAACTTTTTGATGAAGACACGACCTTATTTTCAAGATTGAAATATGTTGCAAGACAAATTAGAGAAAAAATCGCCAAAATAAACATTAAATTGTTATAAAACATTAATGTTAATTTTTTGCTTTTTGGATTAACAATCATAACTTCGGCCCTTTTCCCTATATAACGTTAACCAAATCTACCATAAAGAAAATCAATAGTGAAAACGCAATTATGGCGAAAGCCTCTGCAAGTCCTGCAGCTATATTATTCTTTTTAATTTCTTTTCTAAGATTTATTGCTTTTACTATCATTCTGTCTAAAAGAAATGCCACACTTGGTAATAACAAAACAATAACAGTTAAATCGATAAAGTATAAAATCAAACCTTGTTGCCAAGTTCCGATATCACCAATCGTTGCTCTCATCAAAATCAATCCGATAGCAATAATGTTACCACCGAAAGCAACACCGACAGCCACATTATCTCTTTCAATTTCATCTAACAATGAATATGGAGTCAATTTATCATACAATTTTGAGAAGAAAATTAAAAATATCATACCCAAAATATAATAAACAACAGAAGAAATTAACCCATACCATTTTCCGTGAGTTGCAAGAGTATCACCGGTTATGCAAGCAGAAATAATCAACCCTGAAGCAACATACATACCAAAATATACCGCCGCAGTACCGATATTTCTATCTCTTACAATTTCATCAACGTTATTAAATTGATGTAAAATAGTTTTTTCAACAATAAAACCTGAAAATAGTATTAATAAAATACCTAAAAGTGCGTAAACTAAATAATAAATCAATTCATATCTCAAAGACATTACAGAATCGCCTGCAAAAGCCCCTATTAAAATCGCAACATTACCTAATAAAAAACCGCAATACGGAATAACTGCTGTAACATTTCCGCCACGGATTTCATCATACATACTGTATTTTAAAGTTTTTATATATAACCATTTTCCAAAAATTAATACTAAACAAGAAACGATAATATAAATCAAACTTACAACAATAGGATTCATTATTTTTCTTCTCCACCATTTGAATATACTGTAATAAATGCAGGTTTAACAATTTGAGAATAATAGTATAAATAATCAGGTTTACCCTCTACATTATCCCATTTTTCAACAGAAACCATATATTTACCATTACATACAAAATCCCAATAGTATAATTTTTCTTTTTTAGCATCATCACAATGTTTGTAATACACCGCAGAACCACTATCAACATACAAAAATACCTTACCGTCATATTTTACGGAACCTGCTTCTTCTTCGTCAATATCTTCATAAAGTCTGCTTGGTTTAACATCAACACGATTTAATTTTTTCAAAACAACTGAAACAACTAACTCATCATCGTCTTCAACTTCAACCCAAATTTTTTCACCAAGATTATTCATACATTCAAGTTCATACCAACTGTAATCCCCTTCCATATATAAATTTCTTGCAACAACTTTTAATTCAAGGTCTTTATCATAACCATCAACATTAGAAAGTTTTATGACACCGCCCTCTTTAACATTTTGGATTACAAGCATATCGTCTGCAAAACGACTTTTTATTGAGTTTTTAATATCCATATTTCTCTTCGCTATTGCAATAACCAAAATCACGCCAAACACCAAGCCTAATGCAGCGAAAAAACCTGATGACATTTTAAATAACATCAATAAAATAAAAACAACAGCAAAAAATGAAATCCAATTATAAATATACATATTTAACCTTTCAATATAAGTTCTTTACTAATTTTGATTTTCGATGTCTTTTTGTTCGATCAAATATTGAGGAGCTATTTGTTTTTTCAATTCCAACAAGCTTTGTTGAACTTCATTTGAATAAGTTGAACCGATTGCAGCGTTGATTTCTTTATCAATATCTGTTTCAATCGTAGTCATTTCATCATAAGCTTGAGCCATTGCTTCTTCTTTATTTACTTTTTCTTTCATATTTTCAAGTAAAGCTTGAGCATTGTTGCCACTCATAGAAACCATTTGTTGGTTAATTTTTCTTGAAGTAACAGCAACTTTATGACGAGCTTTTAATGTGCTAATTTCACTTTCCCAATTTTGGATTTGTACTTTTAAATTAGCAATTTTGCCTTCCATTTTTTCACTCATTGCGTTGTAGTTTTTAACATCAAGAGTATATTTTTTAATATTTTCAATTGCAGTTTGTTTCTTTTTCAAAGCTTCTGAAGCTAATCTGTCTGCATCAGCTTGACTTAAATCACCGCTTTGAGCTTTTTGCAATAAAACTAATGCTTTTTCTTCGTATTCTTTTGCAACTTGAGTTTGATCAGCAATTTTTGATTGAGTATCAATTGCAAGAGATTTTATTTCAGCTAAACTTCTCATACTTGCATCGTAATCTTTTTTTAAATCTCTAATAGCTTGTTCTGCCATTAAAATAGGGTCTTGAATATGATTTACGAATGCATGTAAAAAAGATTGGATAACTTTAAAAAACTTTTGAAATAAATTCATTATTATAGCTCACTTTCTTTAAATTTATCTTCAAAATAACTGTATGCTTGTTTAACTAAATCTGTTTTTTTAACAGCTTTTAGTTGTTTTTCTTCATCATCGCCAAAGTTTTCAGGGTCAAACTTTTTAATTAAAGCCTCGTAATGAGCCTTAATTTCTTCAAACGACGGAAGCTCTTTAAAACCTAAAATTTTCAAATAATGTTCATCTAAAGAGATTTTTTCATCATCTTGAGGGAATAAAGGTTTTCCATAAGCTTTTTCAGCTTCTTCTAATTCTGCATCCATTTGTGCGTATGCCTCTGCAAGAGGAATGTCCTGTTTTTCGACAGCAGATTTAATCTTATCTACCGCACCTTTAAAAATCTGCTTAATGTCATTCATATCTTTCATACAAATGATTATGACACGGTTTTTTGACTTTTACAATAAAAAATAAAACTTATATTAAGTTGTATAAAGTTTTATCATAAGACAAAACAACCTTGAACAAATCGTTTAAAAAAGCCCTTTTATAGTCCTCATCTTTTGAAAAAATAAGCTTTGTAAATCTGATAAGTTCCATTTGAATATATTCTTGCAAAATCATTGTTGAAGTGATTTTTGTAATAATTTTTGCAGCATAATCAAAAAATTGCGGGTGCTGAGAATACATTTCAAACCATTCGTTAATCAAATCCACGATAGGTGTAACTTTTTGCTTTTCTTCTCTCAAAATTTCAATTGTTGCTTTTTGAACTTGGTCTATCAAATCTAAATTTTCGGATAAAACAGTATTTAATACACCGTTTACATCAATTAAATCAGAAGAAATATTTTTCAAAATTTCTTCCAATGGCGCATATTTCATACCATTTATAAACGCACCAAAGTCAGTTATATTATACAAAACTGATGTTTTATCAGTTGAAAAAATATTTTCAAATTGTTTTATAAAACTTGCATAATCAGTACGAGTTTGAACATATTCACCAGTGATAGATTTAACTTTTGTCGTTTGTCGAACAACATTTTGAATTTTAACTGAGGTTTGAGTATTTGCAGCAACTATCTTCCCATCACAATAAGCCACATCGTTTTTAAAAGCTAAATCTATACCTGCAAAAACAATATTTTTACAGCCCATAAATTTTGCACAACGATATGCACAAATTGCACTTGTTCCGCCGGTTTCCAATGTTTTTATTGAATTTGAAAGCTTTGTTTCCAATTTTTGTGCAAACATATTATTTGATGAATAGTATGTGAAAAAGTTTTTAAACGGTAGTTTTTTTATAAAATTATCTGCCTTAATATCAGAAATAACATTGATTTCTGCCAAATATTTTAAATCATTTGTGATTGAATGTTTTACATAATCCGCATCTACAATTACACAAAAATCAGGCGTAATTCCATTTGCACGAAGAGTTTCAAGCGTTCTATGAACAGCAAAAATAACAAATTTTTCACGATTTTCTTTTATTTTTTCAATATTTTCTTTTAACGATGGTCCCGCACCCAAAACCAGTGCAGTTTTTCCGTCAAATTTATTTTCCAGCAAATTAATCGGATAATGTACATTCAATCCGGAAAGATTAACGAATGTATTGTTTATCCATAATTTTGAAAGTTTTTTTGTCGTGTTCATATCAATAATTTTATTTTGACAAACTTCAAAAACTCTTTCGGTCAAAACTGTAAACTCACTTGAATGTTGCATTACGTAATTTTTTAGATAAACAAATTCAATTTTATCATCTAACAAATATTTTTCTTCAATAAAATTTGTACATTCATTTAAGTTATTTGCAATAAACAAACGTTTATCAGCAAAATATTTTGACAAATCAACATACTCAAAAGTAAATCGTAAGATATTCAAATCAGGTTCATACACAATCAAATTACACATACTTTTTTGATGCGTATAATCAAGCAAATTTCCAAGCCCTAAGCCAAAAATCACGATAAAATCATGTCTGCTTGTTGCCGATTTTATACACTCTTCATAAATACTTTTTGCAGCTTCCAATGGACTTGGAGTATCATCAACATATTTATTATTGCAAGCTAAAATATATTCGCCTTTTTCATTTTTTATTGCACTTACAGACTTTAAAGCATCATCAAGCGAGATTTTACCCAATTTGAACGCAAGCGATTTATTTACATTTTCAAGCAATTTTAAATTATGTTCAAACATAACCTAACTTTAGCACACTTAAAACACTATGTGAATAAACTAAAAAGAGGAAGTTCAGAGAATAAAAAAGTTAATAAAAATCTCGTTTAGTCTTGACATGTCAACACTTTTTGTAAATATTGAATATGTAATTATTACAAGAAAAGGAGTTTATTATGTGGGAAAAAGACATTAACATCAACGAAGTAAAAGAAATCAGAACTCGCACTATGATTTACTTTGGAGTTGGTGCTATCCAAAAAATCAATGATATTTCAAAAGATTTAAAATCAAAAGGTATTGATAAAGTTATCGTAATGTCAGGTAGAAACGCATACAAAGCAACAGGTGCTTGGGACGTAGTTGAAAAAGCATTAAAAGATAACGAAATAGGTTACGTAAACTTTGACCAAGTTACACCAAACCCAACAACTCATCACGTAAACGATGCAGTTAAAATGGCGAGAGATTTCGGGGCTAAAGCCGTTATTGCAATCGGTGGCGGTTCTCCAACAGATGCCGGTAAATCAGTTGCAATCTTGCTTGAATACCCTGACAAAAACGCAAACGATATTTACGAATTCAAATTCTCACCGGAAAAAGCTGCACCAATCGTTTCAATCAACCTAACTCACGGTACAGGTACAGAAACAAACAGATTTGCAGTAGTTACAGTTCCTGAAAAGAACTTTAAACCTGCAATTGCTTACGATTGCATCTACCCAACATACGCAATTGATGACCCTCAATTGATGGTTAAATTATCACCAAAACAAACAAGATACGTATCAATTGACGCAGTTAACCACGTAGTTGAAGCAGCAACTTCAACAGTTGCATCACCTTATTCAATCACTTTGGCTAAAGAAGTTGTTGAATTAGTAGCAAAATATTTACCAAAAGCAATTGAAAATGCAGAAGACTTAGAAGCAAGATACTTCCTTGCATACGCTTCAATGTTAGGCGGTGTTGCATTTGATAACGGTTTATTACACTACACACACGCACTTGAACACCCTCTAAGCGGTATAAAACCTGAATTATCACACGGTTTAGGTTTAGCAATGCTTTTACCTGCTGTAATTAAAACAATTTACAGCAAAAAATCAGCAGTACTTGCAGACGTTCTTTCACCAATCGTAAAAGGCTTAACTGCAGATGCAAAAGACGCTGAAAAAGCAGCTAAAGGTGTTGAAGAATGGTTGAAATCAGTAGGCGTTGCAGAAAAACTTGAAGACGAAGGCTTTACACAAAATGATGTTGAAAAATTAGTTAAATTAACTTATGAAACTCCATCATTGGGTGGTTTATTAGCAATCGGACCTTGTGGCGACGGTGAAGATGTTGTTAGAGAAATCTACCAATCTTCATTAAAACCAATGGCTTAATTTTAGAAATATTCTAAAATCAAAAGATAAAAGGGCGGGATTTTTAATTTTCAAAAATCCCGCCCTTTTTAACCTTTTTTTATATAAATTAAATAAACTATTTTATTTCTGTCATTTCGTAAAAATCCGGTTGAATAGCACGTTTATAATTAACATCAGGATTTCCGAATAACATAACATACGCCATTTCGTGAGTTTTTGGAATTTGCAACTCTTTCATTACATCTTTTCTTAAAGGCAAAGTTCCAAATCCAAGCCCACACCAAAGAGTGCCAATTCCCAAAGAATTTGCATAAAGTTCAAAATAACTCAATGCAATTACAGGGTCAATTTTTTTACAAGGGGCTTTTTTATTCACAGAAACTACAATCATATGCGGTGCATTTCTAAAAATCATATCATCACCGCTCAAAATTGCATTTTTATATACTTTTAATCTACCTTTTACAGGCAAATATTTAATCATAAATTTTAATTTTGAATAAACTCGTTCTTTGATTGAATTCATTTTGTTATAATCTTCAACAATTGAAAAATGCAAATCTTTGAAATTACAGCCTGTTGGAACCCAATTCAAAACATTTTTTAATTTTTGCATTGTTTCTTCATTAACATTTTCCATTTTGTAATGACGACAACTTCTACGATTTTTAATTAAACATTCCATTTGTTCAGGTGTTGGATTATTTTCATTCGGCATTGAATTTTCAGGAACTTTATCAAACACAGAAATTGCACCCACAGGACAAATAGCTAAACAATGTTGACAGCCAAAACAGTTTTCAGCATCTGAACAAGGATACCCCTCACTATCAGCTTTAATAACCTTTGAACTACAATCGTTCATACATAAACCACATTTTACACATTTTTCTTTGTCTACTTTAAAATTTAATTTTCCCATTTTTAATTTCTCCATTCACAAATATATTATACAAAAAAAGAGGTAAAAACCTCTTTTCTTACTTCATTAAATTTTTATTTCTCTAATCTTATTTCTTTTTCTTATCATTATAATCTTGAATATAATTTGCAAGATCTTTTACATTCATTTTTTTTGCATCTGCTAAAGATATTCCATAATTTTTCTTTAGATATGCATCAGCTTCTTCATTTGAAATCACACCATCTTTATTTGTGTCGGCAGCTTTTAACGCCGCATCTGCCCCTTTACCTGCAAGAGGTTTTGCAAAGATTGAGACAGAATCTTTTATACCGTCTTTTAGTTCACCTTTATCATATTTGCCGTCAAAGTTTTTATCGGTCTTTGCTAAAACTTCTGCAACACTTTTTTGTGATGTTTTTTTATTTAAAAAAGTTGTATAATCCATGCCAACTCCTTATTTTTGTTCACTAATTATATAAAACATCAAAAAAAAAATTTTTGCTATTTTGTAACAAAAATCATACAAATAGTGTTGTTATAAAAAGGAAAAAACAGATATAATCGTTACATGACTAAAAATATATTAAAAGAAAACTACAAAATAGCAGATTTTTCGGAAGTAGCAATCACCGAAAACAATCCAAAATACGAAAACTGTATTTCAAGGGTAACAGAAATCTACAAAACGGATTATGACACACGTTCTCCGTTTGAAAGAGATGAACACAGACTATTACATTCGACTGCATACCGTCGTTTAAAAAACAAAACGCAAGTATTTTTTGCAACAGATAACGACCATATCTGTACAAGAATTGAGCACGTCACACACGTTGCATCAATTGCAGAAACTATTGCAAAAGTTTTAAATTTAAACCACGAACTCGTTAATGCAATAGCAATTGGACACGATTTAGGACACGCACCTTTTGGACACCAAGGAGAATACATCTTAAACGATATCGTTTTACAATACAAAATCGGGCCAAGATTTTGGCACGAGGGCAATAGTTTAAACTTTATTGATAATATTGAAACTTTACCTGACTACAAAGGACATCACAGAAATTTAAACTTAACTTACGCTGTTCGTGACGGTATTGTTTGCCACTGCGGAGAAGTTAACGATAAAATTTTAGTACCGAGAGATGAATTTTGTGATTTAAGTCAAATCCAATACGCAAGCCATCTTAACGCTTATACTTACGAAGGTTGTGTTGTAAAATTATCAGATACAATCGCATACTTAAGTCGTGATATAGAAGATGCACTTATTTACAATATTCTTTCAAAAGCACAAATAAAAGAACTTGAACATATCATTCAAAAAGCATTTCCAAATGAAACACTTGATGAAATAAGTACAAACGTAATAACTTATTACCTAATCAAAGATTTATGCTTAAATTCAAGTCCTGAAGTAGGCTTAAGATTTTCAGATGCAAGTTTCGAAATGCTAAGCGTAATTAAAGCTTACAACACAGAAAACATCTGTGGTCATAAACGTTTACAACCGTTTAAAAAATATGCAAGATTAATCATAGAAACGATTTTTGAAAAACTTGATTCATATTTCTGCGATGACATTTTAGGTGAAATAAGCAAAGACGAAAAACTTTATCCAGTTCTTGTATCATACTTCAAAAGTTGGTTAATAAGATACTCTGACGTGGATTTAGAGGACAAAAAACATAGATTATGGGACAACAAAATAATCTATGACATAAAATCTCAACAAACTTACAGAAAAGCAATAATCCACTTTATTTCAGCAATGACAGATAAATTTGCAATAAAAATCTTTAATGAAATAATCAGTTTTTAAAATAACAATAGCAAACAACAGCTAACGCCCGCCGTCAATCTTGACAGCGGGCAATTTTTATCTATACACCTAAAATATCTGCTAAATCTTGCTTTGGAGTTGTAATTGGCTTTATCTTAAATATTTTTACAAGCATTTTTAAAACATTTTCTGATAAAAATGCAGGAAGTGACGGTCCCAACCTTATATTTTCAATTCCTAAATATAATAACGTCAACAAAACACAAACAGCTTTTTGCTCATACCAAGATAAAATAAAAGATAAAGGTAATTCATTAATTGTACAATTAAACGCTTTTGACAGCTCAATTGCAACTTTTATTGCAGAATAAGCATCATTACATTGCCCCATATCAATTATTCGAGGAAGCCCATTTATTTCTCCTAAATCCATATCATTAAATCGATATTTTCCACAAGCAAGAGTTAAAATTAACGAATCTTTTGGAGTTTGTTCAACAAATTCAGTATAATAATTTCTTCCCGATTTTGCACCGTCACACCCACCGACTAAAAAAATATGACGAATTTCACCAGATTTTATGCCTTCAATTATTTTTGACAAATTTTCAATAACAAAATCATGTCCAAACCCGATAGTCAAAACATTTCCGCCGTTTATACCCGCATTATGTTGTAATTCTTTATACCCGCCCAATTCTATTGCCTTTTCAATCAAAGGAGTAAAGTCTTTATTTTCATCAATATGCACCATTTTTGGATACGAAACAACAGAGGTTGTAAAAACTCTATCAGCATAACTTTCTCTAATCGGCATTATGCAATTAGTCGTAAACAAAATCGGAGCGGGGATATTTTCAAACTCTTTTTGTTGATTTTGCCAAGCCGTACCAAAATTACCTTTCAAGTGAGGATATTTTTTAAATTCAGGATAAGCGTGAGCAGGCAACATTTCACCGTGAGTATAAATATTTATCGATTTATCTTTTGTTTGCTCTAATAATAACGCTAAATCTTTTAAATCGTGTCCTGAAACAACAATAAAAGCACCTGCTTCTATCTCTGTTGAAACTTTTGTCGGAATAGGTTTTCCGAATGTTTCAGTATTCGCACGGTCAAGAAGTTCCATACATTTCAAATTAACTTCCCCTGTTTTTAAAACGAGACTACCAAGTTCATTTTTGCTCAAATCCTTTGAAATTGCTTGCAAACCCTCATACAAAAAACTATCCACAACATCATTTTGATAGCACAAAACTCTGGCGTGATGGGCATAAGCAGCCATTCCTTTTAAACCAAAAAGAATTATTGATTTTAAACTTCTTATATTTTCATCGGCAGACCAAATTGAATTTATATCAAAAGTTTTTTCATAATAATATTCGTTTTTCAATTTATCAAGAAATTTTTGAAGAAATTCATTGTCAAAATTCACATTTGTAATCGTCATAAACAAACCGTTTATAATAAATTCTGTATTTTTATCATTCTTTTCTTCGTGATTTGCAATATCAATTAACGCACTCACAATTTTATCTTGCAAATTTGCAGTTTCTTCTTTTTTCCCGCAAACGCCCATCACCGTACACCCTTTACCCAAAGCGGTTTGCTCACATTGAAAACAAAACATAAACTTCTCCTTTATTTTTTGTTTCAAATTAAAAAATAAAAACAAATTTGTCTTTATACTTTAGTCGAAATTTTTTGGAGTATCTTTTTTATAAAAAAATACCCTCATTGTCATAACAAGATGAGCAATCACAAGCTCTATTGTTTGTATAAAAATTAAAAAGTTATGAATGAAGTAAACTTATTGCTAAACGCTTTACACGAAAGTACAAAATTAAAAAAAGATACGTAGCACAAAAAATATTTGACCATTTCAAAATTCAAAAAATAGCTCTCAAATATTCTTCAGTTTGAACTTTTTGAAAAATCCATAAAAGACATAGTAAATATTTTAGCAACCATCAACGAAAGTGGGGAATTTTATGAAAAATTTCCCGATAGCATTGAAAGTCCCGATTACGAACAAAAATACAATCAACAAGTTGCAGAATTATTTTCTCAAGCACTAAATTTATGATAAAAAGAAAGGTAAAAATTATGAGTTTTAACGCATTAAAAGAAAAAGGAACACCAATAGAAAAACAAGTTAGAAGTTGGCACGAAATAGCCAAAAAGCCGTTTAACAAAACTCTTGTAGATTGCTACACAAGAACAAGACAAATCCTTATGAACGGTATAGAAGTTGAAGCGTGGAATTTCAAACATAACTTTGCAAGAATAACTGACGACCAAGAAGTTAAAGAATTTCTTGCCGTTTCTAAAAGAATAGAAGATGCACAGCAAACAACGGTAAATTGGCAAACACCATCAGACCAATCTATCCTTGAAACAACCCTTGGTTATGAGCAAGTAGCCGTTGATTTAACCGCTTGGCTTGCTCAAAACGAGCCTGATGAATATGTAAAAGAAACCTTTGATTTCGGATTATTAGAAGATTTTGACCACCTTTACAGATACAGTCAATGGGCATATCTTGAACACGGAATAAGTCCTAATGACATTGTACAAGAACAAACAGACATAATTTTAGGACGTCCTACTCAAAACCACCACAACTGCAACATCATAAGACTTAGAAAACCTTATGACAAATCAAAAACTTCACCTCAAACAAAAGTAAACATCTATACTCTTGTATCAGGAGAACAACAAACACATAACTATTACGCCGAACACGGTATGGCATACGGAAATCAATGTATAAGAGAGACTTATGCCGAAATTAAAGACGTAGAAGAAGAACACGTTACAATGTACGAATCTTTAATTGACCCGACAGAAAGTTTATACGAAAAGCTTCTATTACACGAATTTATGGAAGTTTGCAACTATTACACTTGTATGACTGATGAAACAGACGAACGTCTTAAAAAAATATGGGAAATGTTCTTAGATTTTGAAATTGGTCATCTAAAAATCGTAGCCGAAATTTTTCAAAAACGAGAAAATCGAGATGCAGAAGAAGTTATTGGAACAGAAATCGTAATTCCTTGTCGTTTCAAATCTCAAAAAGAATACGTAAAAACAATTTTAAACACACAAATTCAAAAAAGATTATCTTCCGATAAAGGCTATCTTGATATTAAAGATTTACCGGAAGATTGGGGGAGCTATCCTGTACAAAAAGTCCAAAACAAAGACGGTTCACCAACAGAAGCCGTTATCAGAATTATTTCAGCTACAAAAGGTAGAGATTTAGTAGTTGCAGATGAAGAATTAAAAAAATCACAAGCAAAACTATTAGAAAAAGGACTTGAAAAGAAAGTTCAAGCACCCGACACAGTAAGCGTTGAAGAAACAAAAGAAATGATGAAGCACGAGGAAATTATCCATAGTTGTAAATAATAAAATAGATAAAAAGGGGCGGAGCCACGGCTCCGCCTCTTTTTATTCCAAAAAATCTTTATACGTGATATACTAATTGTGTTATCACTTAAAAAGAAAGGTGCATTATGGAAACTATTGAATTTTATACAAAAGCGTTAGAATCAAATCCTGAAAACGCAGGTGAATATTATTGGGAAAGAGCAGAATTATATTTTGATAATTTTGAAATGGAAAAAGCTTTAAGTGATTACGAAAAAGCAATTGAATTAGGTTTAGAAGAAGTCAAAGAAGACGAATGCTACCTAACTTGCTTAGATTACAAAAATTCAGATAAAACAATTGCAACTTTAACACAAAAAATAGAAAAAGAACCAAACGCAGATAGCTATTTACAACGTTCATACCTTTATGAACTAAAACAAGAATACGACAAATCATTTGCAGACCTTTCAATGGCAATAAACTTACAACCTGACAACACAAGCCTTTACACTTGTCGTGCAGAATTATGCAAAGAGATTGCAAAATTTGATTACACAAAAGCTATTGAATGCTCACCTGAAGACAGTTCTTGCTACCTAAACAGAGCAGAATTTTACACAAAACTCGGCGACCTTGAAAAAGCTGAAATCGATTATAACAACGCTGTTGAAATCGATAGCTCTGAATACACATACGGCGAAAGAGCAGGATTTTACCAACAATTTGAATGCTATAATGAAGCAATAGAAGATTACACAACAGCAATAGAATTTTGCGAAAAAAATAACGAAGCACTTGAAATCAATACAATCGAAGATTTATACGTAGGCATTGCAGGATATTACCACGATAGAGCAGAATGCTATCAAAAATTAGAACAATACAAAAACGCAATTTCTGACTACAACAAAACTATTGAATACATCAAAACATCAAATATTCCGGAAGAATACAAAGACGCAGAAATTGAACACGTTCAAGCACATATAAATGATTGCAATGAATAAAAAAAATTAAACAAACAGAAAAGCCCCGAGTTTACAACTCGGGCTTTCTTATCTTTCTTATTCTTCTTTATTATATATTTAAACTTCTTTTTTCATTTCAACATACGGCAATCTGGAAAACCCAGCTTTTTTATATACATGCACCGCATGTTCGTTTTCGTCCTCTACCTCAAGCCTCAAAATTGCATCAGAATATTTATTTTCAACATATTTGATAAAAGTTGGAATAATCCCATATCCTCGGTATTCAGATTTTAGATATAAATCTTCAAGCCAAATACAAAGCTTTCCAAACTCTGTTGAAAAACTTTTCGCAAGCAAAGAATAGCCTAAAATTTTTGAATTTGCAGTAAAAACATAACCCTCTAAATACGGGCTATCTGATAGTGCAGTTTCAAAATCTTTTTCAAAAATTTCTTTACTACCGTTCGTAAAAACCGCATCAGAAGAATAAAAAACTTCCATCATAGGAAGAACTTCCGACTTGTCGTCAGCAACGAAACTTCTTATTTCAAAATTCATAATTATTCACTCACTTTTTCAGAATTTCTAAAAGCTTTTGGTGTTGTAACAAATCCAAAATTTTGTAAATCGTTTTTAAATCGATTATATGACACTTTGTAATGTGATTTTGGTCTATAAGAGTCTAATAATTCAACTTCTTTTACTTCACCTTTTTCATCAAGGATTACTTTTTGCACAGACACAGCGTGACTTGTACCGTTTGGTCCTTGCGAATGGTCATAATAAATATATGTTGCAGAAACACCTGCATTGTCAGGATTTGAACCCATTGCTTTTAGGATTGGTTCATACTGCTCTCTCACATTTGTTTGACGACCTTTTGAGCCAGTCATCAAATATTGCAATGAGTCTTCGCCTGCTAAATCGTTTCCATAGATAGAACCGTTGTTAAGATTTTTTGATTTAAAATATTTTTCAACAGCAACTTCAAATAATATCGGATCAGCATCACCGTCTGAATAATAACTGCTACGTTTTGCACTTTTAAATTCATCGGCAGAAACTTCGACATCTTCGCCAACACCTTTAAAATGTACAACGTAATTGCCATCTTCTTTTTTTGTTATTGCATCTTTAAAAACTTCTTTGCCCCAAGAAGTAGATGCCATAGAATTCATTTGAGCTAAAAGCCAACAGTCGCCTGCGGTAGAGCCTTGTTTTCCTCCTTGAATAACTCCGTCAGGCTCATTTTTAATCCTGTTGCGTTCTTGTTTTTCAGCCTCTTTTAAAGCTTTCTTTTCAGCCTTTGTCAATTCTGTTTTTTCTTTGACAGAACTATCCGAAAAAATACTTACGCTTTCAGGCGGAGTCAAATTTGAAGAGAATTTCAGAGGTTGAGATGTATCAAATTTTACGGATTGAATTTTATTAAACATAGAAATACCTTAAGAATATTATATCAAAATAAAAATGCCTAAAATTATTAATTGCCCTTTTTTAAGTCAATTATAACAATTATTTACAAGAATATAAAATATTTTCGTTTATTTTTATTATTTTAAAGATAAAATCACGTTTTACAAGAATTTACAAAAAATAAAGGAGAAAAAATGTCGACAGTCGAGCCAATCAAAAATTTAAACAAAATAAAAAAAGTAGAAGAAATTTTAACAAAAAACGAAAGAAATTTATTATTATTTACAGTTGGAACCAATTGTGGCTTAAGAATTTCAGACATTCTTTCCTTGAATGTTAAAGATGTCAAAAACAAAAATTATATTCTTATTACGGAACAAAAAACAGGGAAATTTAAAAAAATTCCAATTAATTCAAAATTAAAACCAATGTTTCAGGAATTTACAAAAAATAGAAACGAAAATGAGCCTTTATTTGTGACAAAATTTCAAAATCGATTAAACAGAGTAAGTGCTTATAACATAATAAAATCAGCCTGCGATGAAGCTAATATTGAAGCAAGAATAGGCACACACACTTTAAGAAAGACCTTTGGTTATCATCACTACAAAAAATTTCAAGATGTAGCATTACTACAAAAAATTTTCAATCACTCAAATCCAAGCGTTACATTACGATATATCGGAATAGAACAAGACCAAATAGACGAAAGTTACTTAAATTTTATACTTTAAAATTTTCACTTTATTTGAAAATTAAGGGGTTTAAAAACAACAACGTAATAATTAGAATAATTACAATAAAAGTAGTTAAATACAAAAATAAGGGGTTTTACCCTCTTTTTTTATAAAATATTCGATTATTATTTATGTATTTAAAATGAATTTGATATAAAATATCTTTAGTTATGATATCGTGTAAAAAAGCTATTGTTAGTGCGTGAGTTCTGTTTTTAGCGTGTATTTTTAAAAATATTATTTCTAAGAATTTTTTAACCGTACAAATTTGAATATTTAATATTTTTGCGATTTCAAAATTTTTAAAACCTAGTCCCACTAGACATAATACCTCTGTTTCTCTCTTGGTCAGTATACATTTTCCCGTGGTTTCTTCTATTTCGAGTAAACTCAGTTCTATCATAAAAATATAATAAAATTTCAATTTTAGAAACGTACTAGTCAAATGACTAG
>CAZKJV010000006.1:0-24683 GCA_964553175.1 uncultured Muribaculaceae bacterium
ACTTGACTTTAGATATATAATGATATATGATAATCAAAAAGGATTACAATAAGATTAGATACAACAATAAAGAAAGGTACAAAACTATGAGAAAACACGCAGGCTTTACTTTAGCAGAAGTTTTGATTACTCTTGGTATCATCGGTGTTGTAGCAGCAATGACTATTCCAACATTGATGTCAAATACTGGTAGAGCAGAATTCAAAACAGCTTACAAAAAAATCATTTCAGCAGTTAACCAAGCTGTAACAATGTCAGTAGCAATTGACTACTTAGATTTCGGTGATGCTTATTCAGGAACAGCTGAAACTGAATCTATTTACAGAATTATTCAAAACAAAATGCAAATCGCAAAAACTGAAACATCAACTTCAAACCCAGAAGTTTCAAGAATGTTCGGTTCAACTGGTGGTAGCAACTACACTATCTTCTTTGCAGATGGTATGGTTTTATCTTATCCAAAATCGGCAGCTAACTGTACTAACCAAAGAGCAAACGAAAGAAGAAACCTTTGTGCAGGTGTTGTTGACGTAAATGGTACTAAAAACCCTAACAAATTATCACACTGCCAATGGAGTTCTTCAGATGGTGCTGCATCTACACAACAAATGGATAACACAGTAGGTAGTGGTGGAACATCTTGTGTTGAAGAAAACACATATATTTCTGACCAATACTCAGTAATCTTCAAAGGTCAACAACTTATTCCTAACGGATATGCTGCAAGATACGTATTATACGAAAAATAATAATTATTCTGCGTGAAAATATAAAAAAGAATCAATCGAAAGGTTGATTCTTTTTTTATGCTTATTTTCTTAAATTTTTTTGTAACAAATTGTTAACAATCTTTGATAAAAGCTAAAGTTAAAAAAAATTATGCCGACATGATAAGTACAGGTATGTGTAAAAAAAAAGGACGTGTATTATGGGAAATCCATTTGATAGTATTTCAACAAAAGGTAGTCAGTCAGTCGGAGCATCAGGCGGACAAAGAACCCAATTGAATATCGAAAGATTTGTAAAATCGTATGCATCAATTTACGATGAATATAATTCTGCATCTGCAGAATTAAGAGCAATCAACACTGATGCAAAAGCAGAATTAACAAAAGAAGTTGAAGCAACTCAAAAAAGACTAAAAAGCGAAATGAAAAAAGCTGCATTAAAAAGTTTCTTAACCTCTGCTGCTACACAATTGCCGGCATTAGCAACAAGCCTTACTTCACTTTTAGGCACTGCAAAAACAATAAAAGCCGGTGATACATCTGCGTCAACAACAAAAACTGTTGAACAAATGCAACAAGAGCTTACTACAGCAAAAGAACAAGTTAGTGCTTATGACCAAGCGATTAAATCTGCAACAGCTGAAAAAACAACCGCTGAAGAAACTATTACGGAACAAGCACGAGTTTCAACAGAGCAACAAAAACTAAAAGACCAAGCTGATACAGATATAGCAACTGAAAATACAAATATTCAAAAAGCTAAAGATGATATCACAAAAGCTGAAGGTGATATTGCTACGGCAACTACTAATTTAAACGAAGCTCAAAATAGAGTTATAACCGATGACCCAACAGGAGCTTTACAAAGACAAAAAACTCAAGACATAAACAATGCGACAGCTGAACTTAAAAGAGCAGAACAAGCGAAAGCAGATGCAGAGCAAGCAAAAAAACAAGCTGAAACAAAAAAAGAACAAGCTGAAGCTAGAAGAAAAGAAGCAATAGAAAATAAAAACAAAGCAGATAACTTAAAAGCCGAAGCTGAAGCTAAAAAGAAAGAAGCTCAAACAACGATTACAACATTAACACCAAAACGAGATAAACTAAAAACTGAAATTACACAATTAGAAAGTGAAATTGCACGTATACAAGGCTCAAAAACAACAAAAGCCGAGCCTAGCACAAAATAAACGCTCACATAACGATACTCCATAAAAAAAGACAGACTCAAAAGTCTGTCTTTTAAATTTTATTTTACTTTAACTTTTAACGTGTTGTTTCTTCTACAACGGCTAAAGTTTTTATCTTTTTATCTGTATGAGATTGAATATATCGATTTAAAAGGTTAAAACAAACGTCGCAAACTTTATCTGTTGCCTTTTTATCGTATTCACTTTCATAATTAAAATCGAATTGCATCATAGCTTGCATAAAATCTCTCATCTTATGATGAAGTTTCAATTTTACACCAAGAGTTTCGTTACATTCTTGGCAAACAACTCCGCCCATTTGAATTGAAAAATACATATCTTCGTTCAAAATTTCTTCACGACAGCATAAACAACTATCAAATTCCAAACCAAAACCTACAATTAACATCATTTTTAACTGAAATTTTATCACTGCAATCATAACATCTTTTTTTGATGTTGAGCTTGAAATTTTATCCAATGCTTTGTAAAACAAATCATAAACTTCTTTACTTGACGGGTCATCTTCAACCCCAAAAATTGAAACTATTTCTGAAACATAAGATGAATAAACGATTTTATCCAAATCTTGACGAGTTTCACTAAAAGTATTCAAAGCTTCCGCTTGACAAATTGTATCCAAATTTTTCCCCTTATATAACATTATTTTATTTGCTACAAGATTATCCATTCTTGCACCGAGTTTGCTTTTAGGCTTTTTAACCCCTTTTGCAACTCCTCTTATCAAACCGTGTTCCTTTGAGTACATAACGACTATTTTGTCAGATTCACTCAAATTATATGATTTTAAATTGATTGCATCTGTTACAACATTATTCATTAATTAGAATCTCCAAAAGATTTTGTACCTCTGTAAACTCCACGGAAGAATTGTTCAAGTTCTAATTTATCGTCAGAAGCCTCTAGTGCTGCTTCTTTTGAAATAGCTCCTGCTTCCACAAGTTTATACAATGATTCATTCATCGTAATCATGTCGTTAAATGAACCTTTTCTAACAAGGTCATAAATGCCATCAAGTTCATTTTTCAAAATCAAATCTTTTATCGTTGGAGTTACAACAAGAACTTCACAAGCAGGGAAACGACCTTTTCCGGAAGCTTTTTTAACAAGTTTTTGAGCAACAGTACCTCTTAATGTCTGTGCTAACTGACGTCTTACGGTATCACGGTCTTCAGGATTAAACATATTAATAATACGATAAATCGTTTGTACAGCATCGTTTGTGTGAAGTGTCGCAAACACTAAATGACCTGTTTCTGCCGCTTTTAAAGCACTATCTAAAGTTTCTTTGTCACGAATTTCACCAACTAAAATAACATCTGGGTCTTGACGTAAAGCATATTTTATACCGTCTGAAAAAGACGGAGTATCAATTCCTATTTGACGTTGCGTAATTTTACATTTTTTATCAGTAAACACAAATTCAACAGGATCTTCAATTATAACAATATGTTTTTGATAAGTTTGATTGATATGGTCAATAAAAGATGCCAAAGTTGTTGATTTACCGCTACCAGTCGGACCCGTAACCAAAACAAGCCCATTGTTATAATCTGCAAATTGATGCATTGCTACAGGCAAATGAAGTTTCTCAAAATTTGAAATACTATAAGGGATAACACGGAATACTAAATTGTACTCTGTCATTGAGCGAGATAAATTTACCCTAAAGCGAGAAAGCCCTCTAATATGAAAAGAAAAATCTAAATCAGTAGCCTCAAACACCCTATCTTTAATAAACTCCGGAACAATACTATTGATAATATAGTCCATATCGTCTTTTTCCATTGGAGGTAAATCTAATTTTAAAATTAAACCATCACGGCGAACCATTGGTCTTTCACCAACCTTCAAATGAATATCAGAAACATCAGATTTAACCGCTTTTTCTAAAAACGCATCTAATTTAAAACTACCCGTCATAAAATCCCCTTTTAATATTTATATTATACTAGCATTTTTACATGTCATGTTCAAAAATATTACAAAAATTTAGATTATATTGACAGTATGATACTTTAATTAGACAATTGATAAAGGGACGAGGTTATTATTATGACAAAAGAAACACTTTTACACGATAAACAACTTGAATTGAAAGCAAAAATGGTTGATTTTGCAGGTTGGCATATGCCTGTTCAATTCAAATCTATTATAGAAGAACACAAAAACGTAAGAGAAAATGTGGGATTATTTGATGTATCTCACATGGGCGAAGTCTTTGTATCTGGAAAAGATGCTTTAAAATTCTTAAACAAAGTAGTTCCTCAAGATATTTCAAAATTATACGATTCAAAAGCCGTTTACTGCCAATTACCAAACAAAAATGGTGGTTTAATCGACGATTTAATTATTTATAAATTAGAAGATAACAAATATTTATTGATTGTAAACGCATCAAGAATTGATGAAGACGTTAATTGGCTTGTAAGAAACAGTTTAGATTATGACGTTTATATAGATAACCAATCTCATAATTATTCATTATTAGCGGTTCAAGGACCAAAATCACACGATATTTTAAAAAAAATTGGATATAATTTAACACAAGAATTTTTCACAATAAAAGAAACAACACTTACAAATATGGAAGTAATGGTTTCAAGAACAGGATACACAGGCGAAGACGGTTTTGAAATTCTTCTAAAAAATAAAGACGCACAAACAATGTGGGATTTATTATTAAAAGAAGGTGCAGAATTTAACTTAATGCCTATCGGTTTGGGTGCTAGAGATACTTTAAGACTTGAAAGTGCATTACACCTTTACGGAAACGATTTAACAGAGGATACAACACCCGTAGAAGCAGGATTAACTTGGTCTATACCAAAAGACAAAACCGAAGATTATAACGGCAAAGAAGTTATTATGGATCAACTAAAAAATGGCGTTGAAAAAAGATTAATCGGCTTAAAAATGCTTTCAAGAGCAATTCCTCGCCACGAACATGAAATATACTTTAACGGTGAAAAGGTCGGCGTTATCACAAGTGGCGGATTTTCACCAATGCTTAACGAAAATATTGCAATGGGTTATGTAAAAAATATTAAAGAAATTTGTGTTGATACTATCGTTCAAGTTATGATAAGAGAAAAATTACACGACGCAATAATTGTAAAAAGACCATTCGTAAAAAAACATAATAGTGATAAAAAATAAAAATAGAAGGAGTAAAAATGAGTTTTACAGAAAAAATTTTATGTTCAAAATCACATGAATACATTTTTGAAAACGAAGAAAAAAATTACACACTTGGTTTAACAGACTATGCAATTGAACAACTTGGTGATATCGTTTTTTTAGAACTTCCTGAAGTTGGTGCATCTTTTAACAAAGGCGATGTTTTTGCAACAATCGAATCAGTTAAAGCTGCGTCAGAAATTTATATGCCAATATCAGGAACAATTACTGAAATTAACGAAGCTGTTGTTGATTCTCCTGAAATTTTAAATGAAAGCCCATACGAAAATGGCTGGTTAGTAAAAGTTGATTTCACAGGAAATGACTTGGAAATGACAGATTTACTTGATTACAACGATTATAAAGAAGAAGTACAATAATGAATAACTTTTTGGCTCTAAACGAAAAAAATAGACAAGAAATGCTTAATAGCATTTCAAAGTGCAGTGTGGACGAACTTTTCTCACAAATTCCGCAAAAAGCATTAATGAGTTCATTAGATTTACCTAACGCTCTTAATGAAATGCAAACTCAAAAAGCTGTAAAAAATATGGCTAATCAAAATAAATCCGATTATACATATTTTATCGGTGCAGGAACTTACAACAAATTTATTCCGTCAGCAGTTAGCCAAATTGCGGAAAGATACGAGTTTTTGACAGCTTACACTCCATATCAACCGGAAATTGCTCAAGGTACATTGCAAATTATGTATGAATTTCAAACAATGATTTGCAGACTTACAGGTATGGACGTTTCTAACGCATCTGTTTACGATGTCGCAACTGCAACTGCCGAAGCTGTTATTATGGCAAAAAGAGTGTCTAAAAAAAATAAAATCTTAATTTCAGATACGATTAATCCTGAATACATAAAAGTAATTCAAACATATGCTTGGGCTAACGATATTGAACTTGAAATGTTTGACGAAATTCCAGAAAACACAGAAAATTTTGCAGGAATTGTAGTGCAAAATCCTAATTTCTATGGTGAAATTAAAGAAATTAAGAAAAAAGAAGGTACTTTGTTAATAGTCATAACTGACTTATCATCATTAGCACTATTAACGCCACCATCAGAATACGGTGCAGATATTGTGGTTGGAGATATTCAACCTCTAGGAATTCCAATGTCATTCGGTGGTCCTCACGCTGGATTTATGGCTTGTACAGAAAAATTAATGCGACAATTACCTGGAAGACTTGCAGGTAAAACAGTTGATGCTGATGGAAAAACCGCTTACACTTTGACTATTCAAACTCGTGAACAACATATTAAACGTGAAAAAGCAACAAGTAACATCTGCTCTAACCAAGCACTTATTGCTCTTTGCTCAACTATTTATTTAAGTTTACTAGGAGAAAAAGGCTTTAAACAAGCAAGTTATCTTTCAAGTAAAAATGCTCACGAACTTGCTAAAAAACTCCAAGAAAAGGGTATAAAAGTCCTTTCAAAAGATTTTTATAACGAATTCCTTATTGAAGTTGAATATGCAGACAAATTTCTTGAAAAATTAAAAGAAAATAACATCATTGGTGGCTACAAAATTGACGAAAAAACAATCCTCGTTTGTGCTACTGAAATGAATACTCAAGAGGAAATTGATTTATACGTACAACTTGCGTAAAAATTATATTTTATAAAAAACGGGCGTCGGGAATAAATTCCCGACGCCCGTTTTAACATATATTCTACAGAGAATTAGAATTGTAAACCAGCTTCTCTAGCTGCTTCAGCTAACGCTTGAATTCTACCGTGATATAAGAATCCGCCTCTGTCAAATACTACACATTCAATGCCAGCTTTTAAAGCTTTCTTAGCGATTGCTTCGCCAACAACTTTAGCTGCATCAATGTTACCACCGTGTTTCAATTGTTCTTTTAAATCTTTGTCTAAAGATGAAGCAGAACAAATTGTTACATGTTTTTCATCATCGATTAATTGTGCATAAATGTGTTTTGTACTTCTGTATACAGCCAATCTAGGGAATTCAGTAGTACCTTCAATTTTTACTCTGATAGATTGATGTCTTTTTTGTACTTTTGGTTTTCTGATTTCTTGTTTAATCATTTTATTTTTACTCCTTTACCCAAACCTTCTTGACTTCTCAAGGGTTTATATGGGCTACTTTTTTATCTACTATTTTTTACCAGCTTTACCAGCTTTACGTCTGATGTATTCGCCTTCGTATTTAATACCTTTTCCTTTGTAAACTTCCGGTTCACGTTTGCTTCTGATTAATGCTGCAACGTCGCCAACCATTTGTTTATTTGTTCCGCTAACTTTGATTTTTGTGTTAGCTTCTACAGATATTGTAATACCAGCAGGTGCTTCGATGATTACAGGGTGAGAATAACCTAAAGCCATGTTTAATTTTGTACCTTCCATAGCTGCACGGTAACCAACACCATTGATTTCTAATCTTTTTTCAAAGCCTTCTTTTACACCTTTAACAGCATTTGCTACTAAAGTTCTCATTAAACCATGCAAAGCATTTGTTTTTCTTTCATCATTATTAGTTAAAACTAATACTTTGTTATCTTCAACTTTTACTGTTAATTCAGGACTAACTTCAACAACTTCAGTTCCTAAAGGTCCTTTTGCAGTAACTGTTTGACCTTCGATTTTAACTTCAACGCCTGAAGGAATTTCGATAGGTAATTTACCGATTCTTGACATTTTTATTTTCTCCTTTTGGTATATCTTACAACGATTGAGCCTTTCTACCAATTACGCTCATTTTTAATAACTTACTACCATACGTAGCATAAAATTTCGCCGCCTAAGTTTTCTTTACGAGCTTTTCTGTCAGACATTAAGCCTTTGCTTGTAGAGATAACTGCAACGCCCATACCACCTAAAACTTTTGGCAAGTTTTTAGATTTGCTGTATGTTTTTAAACCTGGAGTTGAAACTCTTTGTAAGTTTGTGATAACAGGTTTGTGGTTTTCATCATATTTCAAAGTGATAACGATTTTGCTGAATTTTTCAGAATCATCAATTTTGTAATCTACGATAAAACCTTCGTTTTTCAATAATTTTGCAAGTTCAACTTTTAATTTTGAAGTTGGAACTTCAACAGTTTCATGAGAAACCATGTTTGCATTTCTGATACGTGTTAGCATATCTGCAATTGGATCTGTGTTCATTCTTTTTTCCTTTTCTACTGTGGACTTACATAGCAAATATGCAGTATCCAAATGTACTCGTCTCTTATCGAATTAATTGTTGCTCATTTAAAAGCGTCTTTCGACAGTTAGACATTTCTCTATATAAAAATTTTAAAACAAAGATAGTTAAAATACAAGTATTTAGGTAAATCTTTAAAATAATTTACAAACAAAAAGACAACCTTTTGAGGTTGCCTTTTTTTAAAGTATTGTTGCTGTTATAAACTACCAGCTTGCTTTTGTAACACCAGGTAATAAACCTTGATGTGCCATTTTTCTTAAACAAATTCTGCAAAGACCGAAATCTCTGTGAAAACCGTGAGGACGTCCACAAATACTGCATCTGTTGTGCAATCTAACTTTTGGATATTTACCTTTAGCTACAAGAGCTTCTCTTTTTGCTTCTTTGTTAATCATCGCTTTTTTAGCCATGAATTTCTCCTTTATATTTACCGTATTTTATCTTCTATTTTAAACCTTTGAACGGCATACCTAACAATCTCAATAATTCTCTTGCTTCTTCATCTGTTTCAGCAGTTGTAATAACTGAGATATTCATACCCTTAACTAAATCAACTTCTTCAAAAGAGATTTCAGGGAATAAAGTTTGCTCTTTCAAACCTAATGTGTAATTTCCACGTCCATCAAAAGATTTAGCACTGATACCACGGAAGTCACGAATTCTTGGTAATACTACGCAAATTAATTTTTGTAAGAAATCATACATTCTTTCACCACGTAAAGTAACCATTGAACCAACCGGCATACCTTCTCTTAATTTGAATGTTGCAATTGATTTTTTTGCTTTCGTGATAACCGCTTTTTGACCTGCGATTTTTGTTAATTGACCTTGAATTACATCAGCAATTTTTGTGTTGTGAGAAGCTTCACCAACACCCATATTCAAAACGATTTTGTGTAATCTTGGGATTTTTAAATCATTTTTGTAGCCGAATTTTTCAACTAACGCTTTTTTTACTTCTTCTTCGTATTTTGCTTTTAAGCTTTTTGTTACTGTCATTTTCTTTTTCCTCTAAATTAAGATGGTTCAGTGCCAAGTAAATCTTGCACTATACATCTAACTGTTCACCACATTTTTTGCAAACACGAACTTTTTTACCGTCTTTTACTTCGTGTTTAACTTTTGTTACTTTTTCGCAACCAGGGCATACTATCATAACATTTGAGTTATCTAATGGAGCTTCCATTTTTACTAAACCACCTTGGATATTTGCCATTGGGTTAGCTTTTTGAGCCTTAGTTACCATATTAGCACCTTCAACAATCAATTTAGATTCTGAAGGCATTGTTTTTTTTACGTTACCGATTTTACCTTTGTCTTTACCTGCGATAACCATTACTCTATCGCCAGTTTTTACTTGCAAAGATTTCTTTTTATTGTTTGCCATCTGTTTCTCCTTAGGCTATTTCTTTCTTGTACTTCTATTTTACAACAGAAATTTCTATTGTAAAACACTAAATTACTTCAGGAGCTAAAGAAACAATTTTCATAAAATTTTTGTCTCTTAACTCTCTTGCAACAGGTCCAAATACACGAGTGCCTCTTGGGTTGCCGTCTTTGTTGATAATAACTGCTGCATTTTCGTCAAATCTGATTACAGAACCGTCTTGACGTTTGATGTCTGCTTTTGTTCTTACAACAACTGCTCTAACAACTTCTGATTTTTTTACTGCCATGTTTGGAGTTGCATCTTTTACTGTTGCGATGATAACATCACCAACGCCAGCAAATTTTTTATTTGAGCTGCCCATAACACGGATTGTTAATAATTCTTTAGCACCTGTATTATCTGCTACTACTAATCTTGATTCTTGTTGTATCATTTTTTATCACCTTTTGTTTAATAAACGAGAAAACTATTTTCTCTTTTCTACAATGTTCAAAACTGTCCAACGTTTTCCGCCAGAAATTGGTTTTGATTCAATAATTCTGATTACATCGCCTTCTTCACATTGATTTTGTTCATCGTGAGCTTTGTAATTTTTTGTTGTTTCAATAATTTTTTTGTATTTTGGATGTGGTTCATAATCAGCTACTTTTACAACAACTGTTTTGTCCATTTTGCTGCTTACTACTATACCTTGTTTTTCTTTTTTAGGCATTATTTTTCCTCTTTTTCTTTAATTACTGTCTTTATTTGTGAAATGTAGTGTTTTGTCTTCGCAATTAAAGCTGTATTTTCTAATTTATTAGTTGCTTTTTGAACTCTTAAATCTAACAACTGTTTTTTGAAGTCAACAACTGCATTTTTTAATTCTTCAACTGTTTTTTCACGCATTTCTTGTAATTTCATGTGTTTTTTCCTTTATTATTGAACAGGGTTCTTTTCAACTACTTTAACTTTGATAGGTAATTTTTGAGCTGCCAATTCTAAAGCGTGTACAGCTGTTGCTCTATCAAAATATTCTAGTTCGAATAGAATTCTGTTTGGTTTTACAACTGCTACCCAATATTCCAAGTTACCTTTACCTGAACCCATACGAGTTTCAGCAGGTTTTGCTGTAATTGGTTTATCAGGGAAAATTTTAATCCAAACGTTACCGCCACGTTTGATTTCACGAGTCATTGCACGACGTGCGGCTTCGATTTGACGGCTTGTAATCCAGCCTGGTTCTAATGCTCTTAATGCGTATGAACCAAATTCGAAATCAACACCACGAGTTTCATGACCTCTCATTCTGCCTTTTTGCATTTTGCGGTATTTTGTTCTTTTAGGTTGTAACATTTTATTTTACTCCTGTGTATTAATTATTATCCTTCAACTTCTGCAGTTCTGCGTTTACCGCGTCTTGCACCAACTTTATCTTCTTTTGAAGATTTAGCTTTTATGTTTTCATCAGCTTTTTCGCCTGGCATTAAGTTACCTTTAAATACCCAAACTTTTACGCCGATTTTACCCATCATAGTATCTGCTTCTGCAAAACCATAATCAACGTCTGCTCTTAATGTTTGAAGAGGAATTCTTCCTTCTTTTGCCCATTCACTACGAGCGATTTCAGCACCGCCTAAACGACCTGATACCATAACTTTGATACCTTGTGCTCCAGAACGCATTGTTCTTTGCATTGCTTGTTTCATTGCTCTTCTGAATGCTACACGTTTTTCAAGTTGTTGTGCGATAGCTTCTGATACTAATTGAGCATCTGCATTAATTCTTGCAACTTCTACAACGTTTAAGATAACTTGACGGTTGATATATTTAGAAACTTCTTGTTTTAATTCTTCAATACCTTGACCGTTTCTGCCAACAACAATACCAGGTTTTGCTGTTACTACTGTGATTGTTGTATTTTGAGCTTTTCTAGCAATCAAAATTCTTGATACGCCAGCTGCATATAATTTTTTCTTAACGAATTTTCTGATTTTAGCATCTTCTGCTACGAATTGTCCGTATTCTTTTATTTTGGCATACCATGAGCTTACCCAAGGTTTAATAACGCCTACTCTAAATCCGGTTGGATGTGTTTTTTGTCCCATATTTTCTAATTCCTATTTTACTGTATCGCTAACTTTTAATGTCAAATGAGATGTACGTTTCAATCTAGAATACATACGACCTTGTGCTCTTGGTCTTGCTCTTTTGTAAGTAACACTTTCGTCTGCAAATATTTCTGAAATTTTTAATTGTTCAGCATTTACACCGAATTGTTCTTTAGCATTTGCCACTGCAGCTTTCAAGTTTTTTTCAACTACTCTTGCTGCAAAATATGGCATAAAACGTAACAAGTCTTGTGCTTCAATGACATTTTTACCACGAACTTCGTTAATTACTCTGCGAAGTTTACGAGCAGTCATTTTAATATCTGTTTGTTTTGCTTTAGCTTCCATTTTTTTATCCTTTTAATTAAAGTTGTTTTCTACTTAGTTCTTACTTTTTAGCTGTTTTATCGGCAGCATGACCTCTGAAAAGTCTTGTAGGTGCAAATTCACCAAGTTTGTGACCAATCATTTGTTCTGTTACATATACGGGAACGTGAGTTTTTCCGTTGTGAACAGCGATTGTGTGACCTAACATATCAGGACTAATCATTGAAGCTCTTGACCAAGTTTTAATAACTTTCTTTTCTGAATTTTCATTCATTTTAGCTATTTTCTTAGCTAATGCTTCTTCGATATATGCGCCTTTTTTTAATGAACGTGCCATTAATTTATTCTCCTTTTAATTTATCTTTTTATCTAACTATTTTGTTCTACGTTTTACGATTAACTTATTAGAAGCTTTAGTAGATTTTCTAGTTTTGAAACCAAGTGCAGGTTTGCCCCAAGGTGTCTTAGGATTTCCGCCTGGACCTGTTTTACCTTCACCACCACCGTGAGGGTGATCGCAAGGGTTCATTGTAACACCACGTACTGTTGGTTTGATACCCATATAACGTTTTCTACCGGCTTTACCGATGTGAATGTTTTTGAATTCTGAATTGCCTAAAGCACCAATAGTTGCCATGCATTCTTTTCTTACCATTCTCATTTCGCCTGAAGGTAATTTGATTGTTACATAATTGCCTTCTTTAGCCATCAATTGAGCAGAGTTACCTGCTGAACGAACCATTTTAGCACCTCTGCCTGGTTCTAATTCAATGTTGTGTAAAATTGTACCAAGAGGAATTAATTCTAATGGTAATGCGTTACCGTTTTGAATTGGAGCTTCTGGTCCTGATACGATTACGTCACCAACACTCAAGCCGTCTGGTGTTAAGATATATCTTTTTTCACCATCTGCGTAGAATACTAATGAAATTCTAACGTTTCTGTTTGGATCGTATTCAATAGTTTTAACTGTTGCAGGTACACCGAATTTTTCTCTTTTAAAATCGATAACTCTGTAGTGTTGTTTTACACCACCGCCTTTGTGACGGCATGTAATTCTACCAGTGTTGTTACGACCTGCTTTTTTTCTTAATGGTTTTAAAAGTGATTTTTCAGGAGTTGATGTTGTAATATCTTGATAATCACTTTTTGTCATACCTCTTTGTCCCGGAGATGTCGGATTAATTTTTCTGATACCCATTTTATTTGTCCTTTATCCTTATATTTCAACAAGTTCTTTAATTGGATCACCTTCGATAGTTACGATTGCTTTTTTAGAAGAATCTGTTCTACCAAATTTGTAACCCATTCTTTTTGCATGTGATGGCATATATACAGTTCTTACTTTTTTAACTTTTCTTCCAGGGAAAGCCATTTCAACTGCTTGTGCAATTTCAACTTTTGTAGCTTCCATGTCAACTTCGAATGTATATTGACCTTCTTGCATTGCTCTGTATGATTTTTCTGTAATTAAAGGTTTTTTAATTACGTCATATAATTTTTCTGTGTTTGTTCTTGAAGTACTCATTATTGCAACCTTTCAGTGATTTCGTTAACAGCTGATTCTGTAATAACTACGCTATCAGCTTCTAACAAGTCTTTTACGTTTAAATTTGTAGGTAATAATAATTTTACGCTTGGAATATTTCTTGCTGCTAATTCTAAGTTATTGTTTTCAGCAGCTTTGATATCAGCGATAATTAAAATTTTACCTGTAACTTTTAATGAATCTAAAACAGAAATCATTAATTTTGTTTTTGGTTCTGCAATAGCCAAGTCTTTAACTACAACTAATTGTTCACTTCTTGCAGACAATGCAGATTTTAATGCAAGTTGTCTTGCTTTTTGTGGCATTGAGAAAGAGTAATCTCTTGGTTTTGGTCCGAAAGAAACACCACCACCTGCGAATAAAGGTGATCTCAATGAACCAGCTCTTGCTCTACCAGTACCTTTTTGTTTCCAAGGTTTGCGTCCGCCGCCTCTAACTTCTGCTCTTGTTTTAGCACAAGCTGAACCTTGTCTTGCGTTGTTTAACTGACGTCTTAATGCTAAGTGCATTACATGTAAGTTTGGTTCAACGCCAAAAACGCTTTCATTTAATGAGATTGCACCAAGTTTTTCACCTGATGTACTCAATATTTCTTTTTCTTGTGTTTTTGCTTTTGCCATTTTTATATGTCCTTATATTGTATTATTTTCTAATGTATTAAAGTTTTATTAGTTCCATTTTGTTCTTGAAGGAACGATTGTAACTAATTTACCTTCTGAACCAGGTACTGAACCTTTGATTAAAATTAAGCTGTTTTCTGAATCAACTTTAACTAATTTTAATTTTGAGATTGTAACTCTTTCATTACCCATGTTACCAGCCATTCTTTTACCTTTGATAACTCTTGAAGGAGTTGTACCTGCACCGATTGAACCTGGAGCTCTGTGGTTTTTAGAACCGTGAGCCATTGGTCCTCTTGAGAAGTTGTGTCTTTTTACTGTACCTTGGAAACCTTTACCAATTGAAGTACCTGTTACATCAACTTTTTGTACATCACTTAATACTGATAATTCAATTTGTTGACCAACTGTATAATCTTGTGGGTTGTCAATTCTAAATTCTTGTAAATGACGGAAGTTTTCTAATTTGTTTTTTGCAAAGTGACCAATTTGAGCTTTTGTCAAATGTTTTTCTTTTGCAGCTACCGTACCTACTTGAATTGCGTTGTAACCGTCAGTTTCTACAGTTTTTACTTGTGTTACTACAAGCGGATCAACTTTTATTACAGTTACTGGAACTGCTAAACCTTCCTCGTTGAAAATTTGAGTCATTCCAACTTTTTTACCTATCACACCAAGTGTCATAAATTTTCCTTTCTTTTTTGGAGCTTAAAAGTTACCTTTTAGTCCGTCTGCTTGCGAGCGCTACGTGCCTTGTGAGCCTCTTACCTTTTACCCTATTAGAGTCGTAGATCGCATTATATGCATAATGCTTATTTAATTTTTACAGGTAATCGAATTATAATTTAACTTCGATATCTACACCTGCAGGTAAATCCAATCTACTCAACTCTTCAGTTGTCTGTTGAGTTGCTTCGTATATATCAATAATACGTTTGTGAGTTCTCATTTCAAAGTGTTCACGAGATTTTTTATCTACGTGTGGAGAACGCAATACGCAATATATACGTCTTTTTGTAGGTAAAGGAATAGGTCCAGCCACTTTTGCGTCTGTTCTTTTTGCTGTTTCTACGATTTTGTCAGCTGATACATCGATTAATTTGTGATCGTATGCTTTTAAACAAACTCTGATTCTTTGTCCTGTTGCCATTTTTCTTTTCCTTTATTACTTCTATAACTCAGTGGTTATAACTATTTCTACAGCATTAGCCAATCGGATAACATACCCATCGACTAAGTGCGTAAGAAAATCTTATACCAAACAAATTTTAGTGTCAACAGAGAGTTTTTAGGTTTGTATACTTTTCTTAATAATTGATATTTTTTATCAATTGTCCACAAAAAATTTAAAATTAAAATAAAAAAACGGTTTATTTTATAAACCGTTTTTAATTCTTATTTGATATGGTGGAAATTCATCTCTATCCATTACATAATGCGAAAAAATCAACGTTGTAGGCTTTTTAACGCAAAATAAAGTTTTTACAGTTCTATCTTTTTCCGGAGTATCCAACATATAGCGATAAAAATATTTATCCGTATCGTTCAAAATCAAATACCACTGACGTTTTAAAGGTGCTTTATGAACGATAATTTTATTATTTTTATCAAATTCTGAAATTCTTATAATCTTAGGATTTCCAAAAAGATTTTTAACTTCATCTTCGTCAAGTGGAATTTCTATAAACGATTTATTTCGCTTGTTATAAACAATTTCAAAGAATTTCACATCATAAATATGGTAAGTTATTAATCTACCTTTATACAAAAATTCATAATTTGAACCGGCAGGAGAATAAACTTGTCCTTTTGGAGATACATATTCTGAATAATCACCAGAGCCTTGCGTTACATATCTTGTAACCTCTAAAATATGTTTTTTACGTTGATGTGGTTTTTGATAATACCATTTTTTTGATTTGAATGAATAAAAAATAGTTTGTCCATCTGAAACACCGCCATAAACTTCATTTTTAGGTTTTGCCATAACTAAAGATGAAGATAATGCAACACAAATCAAAATAAAGCTGATAAGAAATTTTCTTAAATTAAACATGTTTTGACATCACCTTAATAAAATTTTCTATAGAACGGTCATAAGTAGCTTCACCTGCTGCAGAGAAAAAACAACCGGGGATTTGTCCGTTTTCTCTGTGATGTCTTACACAATCACAACACATACCTCTATTTTTACACGTTGTATAAGTACAAGTACATTCTAATTTATTTTCTTCTCTTTTGCATTCCATAACTAAACTCCTTTTGCTAATATAAATATTATAACAAAAGGAGTTTTATTTTTACAAGTTTATTTAAAATTATTTGCAACTTGTTTTATTCGTCCAGTTTAATTCATTAAAACATTTTAAGTAATCCATATTCTCATTCATTATTACCCAAGCTGTTGCATAATATCCCCCATCATCATTTTTAAATGCGGCTTTATTACCAATATTAACATGGGTACTTGTATCATCTGGCAAAACACCTGATTCAATTACCAAAAAATTAAATAAATCATAACCGGCTATATTTTTTCCTTTATTTGGACCATCAATATCAACTTCTATTGAATAACATAAAGTTTTTCCAGGATATGACCACGCTCCATTACAAGTACCATCACCATTTACATGCGAAAATACCCAAATTTGTGTACCATCAGCTAATATGAATCTCACATCATCTACTTTCTTAGAAATTTTCATAAATTCAGTTATACGGTCGGTAAAACGTGCAAGTTGAGCAGTATCCGTTGTATCATTCACAAACCATTCCTCAACAGGTCCATAAATAGCAACTGCACGCCCAACAGCATCATTTAAGTTTTGATACATCTTTTTAACCTTAGCAACTTTTTCTTTTTCACCGGTTGAACTATTCAAGTTCGGCAAAGTCAACGCCGATACAACACCAATGATACCGATTACGATTAAAGTTTCGGCTAATGTGAATGCCCAGAGTTTTTTCATAAATCCGCCCTCTGTTTCAATGTTTCCATGCATAACTTCATGTTACCATTGGCGGAAAAAACTCACAACTTACCTATTCTATTCTATTCTATTAGGGATTATACTTGACTTTCAGCCGTTGTAAAATTATTTTTACATTCTGTAACATTTGTTACGTTTCGTCAATTGTCATTGCGAGAAGTTTTATCTCATACTATACTTACAACCGCAATAATTTTGTCTATATAGCCCCAAAGAATTTGCAATTTTATTTGTTTTCAAAAATCCGTCTTTCTTTTTAAAATCTACGGACAAAAACTCTAACTCATATTTTTGAGCAATCTTTTCACCTATTTCAGAAAGCTTTTGGAAATTTTTATGCGGGCTTATCACAATTGAAGTTGTAAAAGTTTTAAATCCTAATTCTAAAGTTTTTTGTGCAGTCTTATCTAATCTAAGCTCAAAGCACACATCACAGCGTTTACCTCGTTCTGGTTCATTCTCAAGTCCTACAACTTTATTAAAAAACTCCTCTTGATTATATTCTTCTACAATTAACTCACAGTTGTAGTATTCACACAACTTTCGTTCTGCCTCTAAACGCTTTTTATATTCTTCTGAAGGAAAAATGTTTGGATTGTAAAAATACACAACAGGTTCAAATCCCATTTCACGTAATTGAAAAATAGGATAAGCAGAACATATTGCACAACAAGCATGAAGCAAAATTTTATTTTGCATTACGTTTTACTTTTGCTCCGGCTTTAATTAAATATTCTTTCAATTCATACTCAGACATTGAACCCATACGAAGATCTGTTGAATCATTAATTCTAACAGCAGGAGTACCTCTTAACCCCAACTCACGTCCAGTATCAACATCTTTTAATAAAAGTTTTTCTGAATCCACTGACATTGCATCAGTTTTAAATTTATCTAAGTTCAAACCAGCTTTAGCTGCAATCATCCAAACATCATAATCAGTCATAGGTTGAAGCAAATAAATTTGAGAGGCAACTTCCCAATAATTACCTTGTTGCTCAGCTGCATATGCATATCTTGCCAAAACACAAGAACCTTGATGGAATGGATTTTTTAAATATTTATTACAAGACATATCTAGCGGATAATTGTGATGAATAACTTGAACATTAGACACGTCATTTTGCACAACTTTATGAATAATAATGTTATAAACTGAACAAATTGGGCATCTAAAATCAGAATAAACATGCAATTTTATAGTGCCGTTTTCATCACCCAAAACGTTACCCTTTATTTGATAAGGATTTTGCTTGTCATCATTCATTTTAATATATTTTTTTACAGATTTCCAATTTTTAACGTGTGGTGCAAAAACATAAGAAGTTCCTGTATAAACTAAAAAGCTTACAGCAGATAAAGCTACCACAATAAACGCTACTAGATATTTTTTTATTTTCAAAGCATCTATAAAATCTACAAAAGAGGTTTTAAATATTTTGAAAAATCCGCCTTTTGAGTAATCCATTGCCAATAAACCGATTACCAAATCTAAAACATAAGTTACGGCACATAAAATACATAATTTTTTAATTTGAAATAAACTTATGCACAACAAAATCATAGAAATTGTAAATGCAATAATACCTAATGCCGAGATATACGAATACGGATTTTTGAAAACTTCCATAAATCTAAACAATTTGTATTGAGAAAGTTTTTTTGCACCCATTAACAATGCAATAAATGAATACAAAAACAATCCCCAAAATGCAAGAGGAATGCCGAAAAATTGAGATTCCGCAGTTTTTGCAACAGAATCACAATCTATAAATTGATTTATAGAGCAAAAACTTTTTGCCGCATTTTCAACGAAATTAGCATTATAATAAATTATAGCTAATTTTATAGTTGTTATAAAACCGATAAAAACAATAATCGCAATGGAAATCTTTTTCCACAAAACTATTTCACGATTTTCTTGATTTTCCATCGTTATCTCCTTAAATATTCGGTAAATCACCTTTTACAGATGCAATAATATCACAACCTAAATTAAACGCTTTATGCAAAGCTTTTAAAGCGTCATGAGCAACATCTGCGTTTACAAGACAGCTGATTTTTACTTCACTTGTTGTAATCATTTTAATATTAATATTCAAGTTAGCCAAAGTATCAAACATCGTTGCGGCAACCCCAGGGCGGTCAATCATACCCGCACCAACGATTGAAACAGATGCAATATCTTCATCAACGTGAATTTTATCAGCTTTAATCTCATCGTCTAATTTTTCTAAAATTTCAATAGCCTTTGGTAAATCAGAATGATTAATTGTAAAAGCTATATCATTTGTATTATTATGTAATCTTGCATAAGATTGAATAATTGTATCAACAGAAATATTTTCATCTGACAAAGAATTAAAGATATTTGCAGCAACCCCAGGTCTATCAGGAACATCGCAAATTACTATTCTAACTTTCGACATATCTACTGCCACGCCTGTAACAGGTTTGCATAATTCCATATCATTTACTCCCTTTATCAAAGTACCCATATTTTCAAGATTAAAACTGCTTCTTACTCTAACTGGAACATTAAACTGTTTTGCAGTTTCAACAGAACGAGGGTGCAACACATTCGCACCAACACTTGCCAATTCAAGCATTTCATCATAAGTTACATAATCCAATTTTGAAGCGTTCGGAACGATACGTGGGTCAGTTGTATAAACCCCTTCTACGTCTGTATAAATATCACATCTTTCAGCTTCCAAAGCTGCCGCAATAGCAACCGCTGAAGTATCAGAACCGCCACGACCCAAAGTTGTGATTTCACCATCAGGCGTTACACCTTGAAATCCTGCAACAACAATAATTTTACCGTCGTCTAAGTGTTTTCTTAATTTATCAGTTTTAATATCAACAATTCTTGCTTTATTATGAACATTTTCAGTAATAATACCTATTTGCATAGCATTCATACTAACAGCGTCATAACCTTGAGCTTGAATTGCCATTGACAACAATGCTATAGAAACCCCTTCCCCAGTTGATAAAAGCATATCAATTTCACGAGAAGAAGGAATTTCGCAAATATCTTTTGCCATTTTCATAAGATAATCAGTTGTATGTCCCATCGCTGAAACAACAACGACAACATCGTTACCGAGTTCTTTCTCTCTAATAACCGATTTTGCTACATTTTTTATCTTTTCTGTATCGGCGACCGAAGTTCCGCCGAATTTTTGAACTATTATATTTCTCATAATATTGCCATTTCAAACATATTATATATTTAAAGGCTCACTTTGGCAAGTGCACATGTAAATATATATATTATAAAACTATTTCATCGACGATTTCCCTAAACGCACCGTCGCCACCAAAAGCCTCAGTTATTTGAATATTAGGTATTTCTTTTATACGTTTATTAGCATTCGGAACGGTAAATTTAGCATTTACAAATTCTAAGCATTCTCTATCATTCACATCATCACCAATATACAAAACTTCATCAACAGTTAAATTGTTTCGTTTTAGAATTTCTTTTAATACCTCAAGTTTATTTCTGATATCCATATAAACATCGTCCAGTTTAAATTTTTCGGCGATAAGTTCAATAATAGAATTCTTTTCACCAGAAATTATCCCAACTTTATAACCGTTTTTAACTAGAATAGAAACACCCATTACGTCTTTAAAACTAACTTTTCTAGACATTGTTTTATCTTCATGCACAATAACTGTTCCGTCAGTAAAAATTCCGTCAAAATCAGTGATAACCATTTTAATATTTTTAGGAATATTCATGCTAAATCCTTCTTAATTTTTTAATAATAGGTTTTTCACTATCGTACACTTTTTTAACACCATCACCTAAAATCAATTTTAATTGATGAATATCTCTTACGACCCTATTTATACCGTCACGCTCTAAACTTGCCGCTTGGTCAGACCCCCAAAGAGTTCTATCTGTCGTAATATGACGTTCTACTGCATTTGCACCCAACATCGCTGACATAATTGATGGCAAAATACCTTTTTCGTGCCCCGAAAATCCAATCGGACAGTTATATTTCTCTCTTAAAGTTTCAATAACTCTAAGGTTTATTTCTTGTAAATCTGTTGGATAAGTAGAAGTACAATGATAAATAATCAAATTATCGTCGCCCAAAACGTCCACTGCGTGCTGAATTTGTTCCATTGTACTCATGCCGGTTGCCAAAAATATCGGTTTACCTGTTTTTCTAACATATTTTAATAAATTATCATCAGTCAAAGATGCAGATGCTATTTTATAACAAGGAGTGTCAAATTGTTCGATAAAATCAACCGATTGTTCATCCCAACAAGACGCATACCAAATTATATTTTTTTCTTTGCAATATTCATCAATTTCTTTATATTGTTCATAACCAAATTCCAAACCTCGTTTTAAATCACCGTTTGTTTCACCAAAAACACTTTGACGTTCTTTTGCTAATTCTTCTTTTGTATAAACAACATCAACTGTTCTTTTTTGAAATTTTACAGCATCACAACCCACAGAAACTGCCATGTCTATAAGTTTCTTTGCTTGCGAAACTTTACCGTTATGATTTATACCTATTTCAGCAGTAATAAAACACGGAAAACCATCACCTATTGTTTTATTAGCAATCTTTACGTTTTTTCTCATTGTATAATCACCATATTAATCTAAATACTTTTTGTATAATCCAAACTCTTCAGAATTATATTTTGAATTTTCGACTTCTCCATCTTCCTCTTGAGGAATATCGTTTTCAATCTTTATTTCCGGTTCAATTTCTTTACCTTGAGGATAAATTTTATCCAATGGTAAAGCTTTTGATAATTCTTTAGTCAATAAATCTTGAGTAACTGTAACTTTTTCTTGAGAATCATCTAAATCCTTAATTAAATTAATTGAATCATTAGTAACACCTATTAACATTTTTTTACCTGCTAGTTCAATTACGTGTAATGTTTTATTGTTACCTATTTGAGTTGTAGAACGAATAATGATTTTTGATTCGTCAATATCTTTATATTGTTTCTTTAATGTCTTATACCCCAATACATTTAATTTTGCATAAATAATACCTGTTATATAAATTAATAAAATAACAACACCCAATGCAACAACTACCGACAAATAACTTCCGTCAGTAGAACGTTTCAATGCGTACTTAATATTTGAAGTTATAGACTCAGAAGCTAACACAGGTTGAATAATTAAAAACATTGAAATAAATAAATAAGATATTTTCTTCATTTTTAGACCTCTCAATAAAATTGATTGAATTTGAACTAAGAATATAGTAACATAAAATTACAAAAAAGATAAAGGACATAAAAAATGCTTTGGTATGCGATAAATCTATTTATCATTTTCATATTCTTAATGTTATTAATCGTTTCAAAACAAACAACAAAACGTTGGACAAAAATGAACGACTATTTAGGAGTTGTAAACGAAACGTTAAACTCTGTAAGATACGGTGATTTAGGAAATAAAATCAAAAGAATTAACCCTGAATCATACGAAACTTTAACAGACAGTATCAATAATTTGATTGACTCGTTAAAAGAAAAAGAAGAAGAAGTTACAAAACAACAAGCCGAACTAATTCATCAAAATAAATTTTTAGAAGCAATTTTAAACTCGCTATCTGACGGCTTAATTATTATTGATAGCAAATATAGAATCTTGAGAGCAACACCAAAAATTTTTCAATGGTTCGGAGCAAAAGGAAAAGCTTTAATCAGAAAAAACATTCTTGATTATATTGAAATTTTAGACAACACTCCCGTTGAAAAACTTGAAAACTCTGAAGTATACATTAAAGGATATTCAGAAGATGCCTTTGAAGCTAGTACAATGCAACTTCAACTTGAAGATAAAAAACGTAAAAAATATATCGTAATTATTAAAAATGTTACTAACCAAAAAGAAATGGAACATTTGAAAGAGGATTTTGTAGCAACATTAACCCACGACTTAAAAGTTCCTGTTATTGCTGAATCAAACATTTTGGAATTTTTAATAGAGGAAAAATTTGGGCCCATAAGCGAAAAACAAAAAGAAGCAATCCAAAATATTCAGGTATCTAACCAAGAATTAATTGAACTTATTCAAGTACTTTTAGAAACTTATAAAATGAAAGATTCAGGTGCTATTCTTTACTTTGAAGAATTTGAAATTAATCCATTCATTAACGAAATTATCAAAGAAATGTCACCAATAGCAGAAAAAAATAACTTAAAAATTAAATATAAGGAATATGAAAACATTTCAATAAATGCTGACAAATTGCAATTAAAAAGAGTTATTAAAAATCTTATACAAAATGCAATTTTACACAGCGAATCCGAAAAAAACATTGACATTTCCGTAATAAAATCACAAACAGATATTAGCATTTCCATAATTGATTACGGAAAAGGTATTTCCGCAGAAGACCTTGAAATGATTTTCAAAAAATATTATTCAACAGCAAAAAAATTCAGAAAAATCGGCACTGGACTTGGATTGTACCTTGCTCAACAAATCGTAAAATCTCACGGTGGTGAAATTTCAGTAAAAAATAATGGCGAAAAAGGAACAGAATTTTGCATTCGATTACCGTATGCAACAAAAATTGAATTGCAACAATAATTTTTATAGTATAATCTAATTATGTTTAAAATAGATAAAGAAAAAAAGATAACAATACTTTCAAATATGGTATACTCCTTATTTAGAGTATTAGAAAATATGATAGAAATCCGAAATGTTAACTATCCGGAGCAAGAAAACAAAGTAATTTTCGCAATGTGGCATTCAGATCAGTGCTGTTTACACGGAATACCTTTTGAAAAACGAAAAAATGTTAACATTTTAATTAGTCGCTCTGCAGATGGCGAAATCATTGCAAGAGTTGTACAAAAATGGGGCTTTAACACCGTAAGAGGTTCAAAAGATAAAGGGGCACGCAAAAAAGGTGGTGTTCGAGCAACAATGGAAATGATTGAAAAAATCAACGAAAATCAAAATGTTGCGATAATGGTAGACGGCCCGACAGGACCTTATCACGAAGTTAAAAACGGAGTAATTAAAGTTGCAAAACATACAGGTGCTACAATTATTCCGATGTATTGGTACTCTCCAAACAAATCACTTTTAAAACTTCCGACTTGGGACAGTTTCCGTTTTCCAATATGGTTTACAAAAATTGTAAATTTATACGGAGAACCAATATACGTACCAGAAGACAGCACTGATGAACAAGATAAAGAAATCCGACAAAAGCTAAAACAAGCATTATTGGCCTTAGAAGCAAAAGGTCCAGAAGCATTTAAAGAGGCTTACAAAAAAAGAAAATGACTAAAACAATAAATGTGATGGCAATACAAATGTCGTCAATACTTGGGGATAAACAACAAAATACAAAAAAAGTCGAAACTCTAATAAAAAATAA
>CAZKJV010000007.1:0-24549 GCA_964553175.1 uncultured Muribaculaceae bacterium
GTTGTTTGATGTAATTTGAAGATTCTTCAGCGATATCAGCGTCTTTAATCAATGAACTTGCAGATGTCAAGTTTGTTGCCATTACATTTGCTGATTCCATTGCAGAAGTAATTGCTGATTGTTTACCCCCAATTGCAGTTTTAGCATTTGTAACTTTTGCAATTGCTTTATCTATTGTATCTAAGAATTTTTTTGCATCTGCATCTGATGTCCATGCAACATCGTTTTTAACTTCAAGACCTTCTCTTGTACAATTTTGGAATACTGAAGTGTCTAAATTAATTGTTGAATTATCGTCATTGTTAATACCAACTTGAAGATTCATTGATGTAACAGAACCGTTTAACAACTTTTTGCCATTAAATTCTGTTGAATTTGCAACACGGTCAACTTCGGCTAATCTTGCGTTAATTTCAGTTTTGATTGCGTTCAATGAGTCTGTTCCGTAAGTACCGTTTGCAGCTTGTTCAGTCAAATCTCTGATACGAGTTAAATTGTCATTAATAGTTGTCATAACACCTTCCATTGTGTCTAATACAGAAGCACCCATCTGTGCGTTAGATTGTGCAACTTTCAAAGAACCTACTTGATAATCCATTTTTGATGATACAGCTAATCCTGCAGCGTCGTCTTTTGATGAATTAATTTTCAAACCAGTAGACATACGTTCCATTGCAGTGTTCATTTTTTCTGTAGCTTTTGATAATGCAGATTGTGCAGTAAGTGAAGGTACATTTGTGTTAACAGTAATTGCCATAAGCGATCTCCTTTCGTATAGATACATCACGAATCCGTGTGATGCACGTTATGCTCCTTGCATAACTTCTAAGTGACAACGATTACATAAAACTCTAATATCCTATGTATACTTTTAGTATTCCACAGATATTTTTTTTTAAACACAAAAACATCAAACATGTTACAAAACTTAACAATTGGTTAACATCCACTATTAACGGGACAAAAAGCTTGTTATAACCTTTGTTTGAGCCTCAGACTCTAACAAAAATGCATCGTGACCCGCAGGAGATTCTATCTCTAAAAACGAAACATCTTTGCCAGTTTTCATCAATGCATTTACCATTTCTTTTGACTGTGCAGGTGAAAATAACCAATCAGATGTAAAACTTATTATTAAAAATTGCGAATTTGTTTTTGAAAAAGCTTGTTCCAAAGAGCCGTATTTTTGGGCAATATCAAAATAATCACACGCACGAGTTATATACAAGTAGCTATTTGCGTCAAATCTATCAACGAAAACTTGTCCTTGATGTTCTAAATAACTTTCTACTTGAAACTCAACATTAAAATCAAAATCCGGTTTATCTTTGTCTTGTAATTTTCTTGCGAATTTATTGTGCATTGCATCTTCTGATAAATAAGTTATATGCCCTATCATTCTTGCAATTGCAAGCCCTCTTTCAGGGTGCTCTTTTCCGTAATAATCACCATTGTTAAAATTTGGATCAGACAAAATTGCGTTTCTACCTACCGCATTAAACGCAATATTTTGAGCGGACAAACGAGGTGAACAAGCAATGATTATCGTTTGCTTAACGTATTCAGGATAGCTTATACACCATTCCAAAGCCTGCATGCCACCCATTGAACCACCTGCAACAACAAGTTTTTTTATACCCAATTTGTCTACTAAAAGTTTTTGAACTTTTACTGAATCACCTATTGTAATAACAGGAAAATCCAAGCCCCATTCTTTGCCTGTTTGCGGATTTATTGAGTTTGGACCTGTAGTACCTTTGCATCCACCCAACATGTTTGAACAAACAACAAAATATTTGTTTGTATCAAAAGCCTTGTTTGGACCAATCATATCGTCCCACCAACCAGCTTTTTTATCACCCTCGTGATAACCCGCAGCATGGGCATCACCCGTCAAAGCATGCATTATTAAGATAGCATTATCACAAGTTTCGTTTAATTCCCCATAAGTTTCATACGCTACCTGAATATTGCTTAAAGATTTTCCACAGTCCAGTTCAATTGTTTGGTCAAAGCTTACATACTTTGTTTCTACAATATTTTTTTCCATATAATATTTATCTCATAAAATCATGTTAATGTAAATTTGTATATGACATTATTTTTGCTATAATAATGTCGTAAGTAATAAAAAAAGGATTAAATATATGAGCGGACATTCAAAATGGGCAACAACAAAGCATAAAAAAGCAAAAGTTGACTCTCAAAGAGCAGTAGTTTTTCAAAAATTTTCAAGAGAAATTATCGTAGCATCAAGACTTGGTGGCGGTGATTTGAAAGCTAACTTCAGATTAAGAACAGCTGTTGAAAAAGCAAAAGCAGCAGGCTTACCAAACGATAATATTAAACGTGCAATCGATAAAGGTTGCGGTGCTGGTCAGGCAGAAAATTATGAAGAATTAACATACGAAGGATACGGTGCAGGCGGTGTTGCTATTGTAATTGAAGCCATGACTGATAACAGAAACCGTACAGCAGGCGACATCAGAAGTTATTTCACAAAATTCAACGGAAATTTAGGTGAAACAGGTTGCGTAGGCTGGATGTTCAAACAATACGGCATGATTACATTCCCTACATCAGTTGATTACGACAAATTAGTTGAAGAAGCAATCAACTTAGGGGCAGAAGATATTCTTGATGAAGATGAAGAAGAATACAAAATTTTAACAGCTGTTGCTGATTTACAAACTATCTCAGAAGGACTTGAAGCAGCAGGATTTGAACACACAACAGCAGAATTCACAAGAATTCCTGAAAATACAATTGAAGTTACAGACGAAGCAACTGCAACATCTGTAATGAGATTACTTTCAAAAATTGAAGAACACGATGACGTTCAAAATGTTTATTCAAACTTTGATATTCCAGACGAAATTATGGAAAAAATCGAAGGAACTTACTAATTGTAAACAAAATTCAAATCCAAAAACCGCCGACATTATCGGCGGTTTTTTAATTATTGTAAAGAAATTTTTAACAAAATAGCAAAAAAAAATATTACAACCTTTGTATAGTCAGAAATACACTAGTAGGAGAAGGAATATGGTATCAATTACCCCAATCACAAAAGCCGAGTACACAAACAACAAATTTGCAGTTTTAAATGAACAAATTTACGGATATAAACATGGCATCAGACCATTAGTTTTACAAACAATGCAAATGGAAGACAAAGATGCAATTGAACAAAGATTAAAAAGAGATAATTTAAACTATCACCTACAACCTGCCCCAGGCGGAAAAAATTTGAACGTATTTTTAGGTGATAAACCTTGTGTTGACGTCGTAAAAACTTTCGGTAACACTCCTTTAAATAAACTTTCACCTGAAAAAGATTTTATTTTAGGAATTATGTTAGGTTACGACAAAACAAAACAATGTGAAAGATATTTGAAATTCAAAGAAAAAGAAGCAGCACAAAACAAATTGAATATTGTTGCTTAATAAAGAGTAGATGAGTATTATTAACTAAAAAAAGGCGATTTTTAAAATTCAAAATCGCCTTTTTTATTTTTAATTTTATACCAAGAACTTATTATTCTTTTGTATATTCTGCATCAATTACATCATCATCGTTGTTAGATGTATTTTCTGATGAAGAACTTGCTGATTCGCTAGAGCCTGCATTTGCAGATTCATCTTTTTGAACAGCTTCATAAGCTTTTTGAGAAATTGCAAACATTGTTTGTTGTAATTCTTCTGATAATTTTTTAATATCATCAGCAGATTTATTTTCATCTAAAGCTTTTTTCAAAGATTCTTTTTGTTCGTTTAATTTGTCTTCATCAGCTTTATCGATTTTACCTTCAAAGTCTTTAACAATTCTTTCAGCAGAAGAGATTAAAGAATTTGCATTGTTTTTAATTTCTGCTTCTTCTTTTTTCAATTTATCTTCAGCTGCATTTGCTTCAGCTTCTTTAACCATTTTATCAATATCATCATCAGATAAATTAGATGAATTTGTAATTGTGATTTTTTGTTCTTTGTTAGTTGCTTTATCTTTTGCAGAAACGTTTACGATACCGTTTGCGTCAATATCAAAAGTAACTTCAATTTGAGGAACACCACGCATTGCAGGAGCGATACCTTCAAGTCTGAACATACCTAAAGATTTGTTATCTTTAGCCATTGGTCTTTCACCTTGTAAAACTTGAATATCTACTGCTGTTTGATTGTTTTCAGCTGTTGAGAACACTTGAGATTTTGAAACTGGGATTGTTGTGTTACGAGGAACTAAAGCTGTCATAACACCGCCTAATGTTTCAATACCTAAAGTTAATGGAGTTACGTCTAACAAAACGATATCTTTAACTTCACCTGCAAGTACACCGGCTTGAACAGCAGCACCAACTGCAACAACTTCATCAGGGTTAACTGATTGGTTAGGTTCTTTACCTGTATAATCTTTTACTAATTGTTGAACAGCAGGAATACGGCTTGAACCACCAACTAAAACAACTTCATTGATTTCAGATTTTGAAATACCAGCGTCATTAATAGCTTGTTCAACAGGTTTTTTACATCTTTCTAACAAATCGTGGCAAAGTTCTTCAAATTTTGCACGAGTTAATTGCATATCTAAGTGTTTTGGACCGTTTGCATCTGCTGTAATGAATGGTAAGTTGATTGTTGTTTCAACTACTGAAGATAATTCACATTTTGCTTTTTCGGCAGCTTCTTTAATACGTTGCATAGCTTGTTTATCTGAACGTAAATCAATACCTTCAACTTTTTTGAATTCATCACAAATCCAATTCATAACTTTTTCATCAAAGTCATCACCACCTAAGTGAGTATCACCTGATGTTGATAAAACTTCGTGAACACCGTCACCGATTTCTAAGATTGATACGTCGAATGTACCACCACCTAAGTCGAATACTAAAACTTTTTCAGGCTTTTCTTTTTCCAAACCGTAAGCCAAAGCTGCTGCTGTTGGTTCGTTTACGATACGAAGTACATCTAAACCTGCAATTTTACCTGCGTCTTTTGTTGCTTGACGTTGTGCGTCATTGAAGTATGCAGGAACTGTGATTACAGCAGATGTAACTTTTTCGCCCAAATAGTTTGAAGCATCTTCTGCTAATTTTCTTAAAATCATTGCAGAAATTTCTTGAGGAGTATAATCTTTTCCATCAATATTTTTCTTGTAATCTTCGCCCATGTGTCTTTTGATTGAAGCGATAGTTTTATCAGGGTTAAGAATTGCTTGACGTTTTGCTAATTGCCCAACAAGTCTTTCACCTGTTTTTGAAAACCCTACGATTGAAGGGGTTGTTCTTGTACCTTCTGCGTTAGCGATTACGGTTGGTTTACCACCTTCCATAACTGCAACAACTGAGTTTGTTGTACCTAAGTCGATACCAATTGTCTTTGCCATTTTTGTGCCTTTCCTTATTTATAATCTATTAATATCCTTTAACACATACCATATTAATACCATTTTTGGAAAATCTTAAAAAAATAAACAAAATATTAATATTTCATGTTTGACGTATAATAAAAAAAGAAAATTTATAAGGTACAAGAAAAATGAAAACAGCAATATACCCAGGGAGCTTTGACCCTATCACAAACGGACATTTGGACGTTTTAAAAACAAGTTGTGCAATTTTTGATAAAGTTATTATCGCAGTTGCATATAATTCAGAAAAAAAAGGCGGACTTTTGTCTGTCGATGAAAGAGTAGAATTAATAAAAAACACTGTTAAAGATTTTGAAAATGTTGAAGTTGACAGTTTTGAGGGTTTAACAGTTGAATACGCAAGAAAAAAAGATGCAAAAGTTTTAATCCGTGGATTACGTGCCGTATCTGATTTTGAATTTGAAATGCAATTATCACAAACAAACAGCGCGTTAGACAAGGATATCAAAACTATATTTTTAACAACAAGACCAAAATACAACTTTATTTCTTCAAGCTCAGTAAAAGAAGTTATCAGCTTGGGTGGAGATGTTTCAAAATTCGTACCGGAAGTGGTTAACGAGTATTTGAAAAAGAAATTTAAAACCACTTAAAAACATGGTTTGACAATTAAATTCATACTGTTGTACAATAAAATTATTACACTAGCACGAAAGGTTTTTTTATAAAATGAGCGTTCAAAAAAACGAAATCTATGATTTATTAAAAAGATTAGAAATAATATTAGAAAAAAGTTTCTCAATTCTTCCAAACTACTTAGTAGCAGTTAAATTGAAAGAAATGGAACAAGTTATTGACAGCATTTACGGTGCTTTACCAAAAGAAGTTCAAGAAGCAAGAAGACTTCTTCGCAGAAAAGAAGAACTTCAAATTGATGCTGAACAAAGAGCAAACAAAATTATAAACGACGCAAATACGGAAGCTGCAAGATTATTAAGCGAATCTGAACTTTTAAGAAAGGTTCAAAGCGAAGCTGAATTAATCAAAGAACAAGTTATTGCAGAATGCGAAGAAATCAAAAGAAAAGCACTTGAAGATGCTGAAAACTTTAGAAATCAAGCACATGATGATGCAATCAGAACAAAAGAAGGTGCAGAAGCATACGCAGAACAAGTTCTAGCAAGTCTTGAAAACACTTTAAATCAACATCAACAATTAGTTAAAAACGGTCAAATCTACATGGAAAAATTACGTGCAGAATCAACTGGCAACTACGACCCACTTAAACAAAATTATCCTAGCGAACAAAGTTTAATCGGTAACGACGATTTTAAAATTGACTAATTAGGAAATAATTAAACAATAAAAAAAAGGCGGTTTTGATAAAATCAAAACCGCCTTTAAAAATATCTTTTGCTTTAAGTTTTAAACTATAAAGCAGCTTTAGCTGTTTCAAGAACTACTTGGAAAGCTTCTTTGTCATTTACAGCCAAATCAGCTAACATTTTTCTGTTAACAAGAATGTTTGCTTTTTTGCAAGCGTTGATGAATCTAGAATAGCTCATGCCGTTTTCTCTAACAGCTGCGTTAATTCTGATAATCCATAATCTTCTCATGTTACGTTTTGTAGCTCTTCTGTCTCTGTAAGCATATTTTAATGCTTTCATTACTGCACAATTAGCAACTTTAAATATTCTGCTTCTTGCACCTTTGAAACCTTTAGCTAATTTTAATATTTTTTTATGTCTATTGCGACATACATTACCGCGTTTTACTCTCATTGTCCACTCCTATCTTGAATACTTTTTGTATGGTAACTCTTTTGAAACTAAATCTACTTGTGAAGCAGCGATTTCAGTTGTTTTAAACAATTTTCTCTTTCTGCTTGAAGATTTGTTTGCTAATAAGTGGCCAATTCCTGCTTTTCTGCGAGTAATTTTACCTGTTCCGGTTACTTTGTAACGTTTTGCACCGGATTTGTGTGTTTTCATTTTTGGCATTTTGTACTTCCTTTCTGGTTGCGTCAAGCATGGCATACCAACGCCATAACTTGCGTCTTACTGTATTAATAATTCTACTATATCAATTTTTTATTGCAAGCGATTGTAAATCTTTTGCTAAAAACTCTTTTAATTCAACGGTGGAATTTAAAACAGCGTAAGCCCCCTCGGCTTTTAATCTTTCTACAAGAGTTTCTGATTTATCTTGAGGCGGAAGGCAAGCAACACCAATAACTCCGCCTGCTTTTGCCGCCATAATATCATCTACGGTATCACCCATATAATAAATTCTATCACTTGTAACACCTGATTTAATAATATTTACGCCTTTTGGATTTGGTTTTTGGAAACCCTCACCAACAGATTCAAAGCCCACTATTTTTGTAAAATAATCAATTATACCAAAACGTTTCAAAGTATGTTTTGCCTCATGTTCGTATCTTCCCGTGAATATCGTTAAATTATATTTCTCATTCAAATCTGCAATATAATTTTTATCTATAATCGGTTCTTCAATGTTGATATAGCCCTCAAAATTTTTATTACAATATCTTTCGGCATAAAATTTCATAATATCTTTGTAATCAACATCAAAGCCGTTTCTTTTAAAAAGTAAGTCCAAAATATCCCAGTCGTTATTATAACCGCCAAGTCTTTTTATCGGAATTACATCATTTTCATAAGTTATTTCTTGTCCTGAAAAATGTTTATAACAATCAACCAAAAGCTTGCAATAAGATTGCCTTGTATCTACAATAACTCCGTCCATATCAAATATCAAAGTAGGTTGCATAGTGGATTTCCTTTCTCTAAAAATTTACTATAATCATAACATGAAGAAACTTTTATTTGCGTTTTTTACATGTTTAATAATCCAAAACTGTGTTTACGCACTTGATGTTGTTTATCCGACATCAACTTACGCAAGAATTAACTCTCCGACAACATTTTTTGTCGGAAACATAAAATATGGCGACAAATTATTCATAAACAATGAACAAATTGACGTCCACCGAACAGGTGCTTTCGCAAAACAAGTAAAGCTTAATACAGGTAGGAACGAGTTTACACTATGTGCAGACGGGAAAACAAAAACCTATGTTATTGAACGTCCTTACCCATGCAAATGTACATATAATGCGTCATATAAAGAATATTCCGTTCCTGTTACCGTAGAAACAGCAAGAAACGGAGTGCCAATTCGCACAACACCAATTCAAAGCGGAATAAACAGAGCCTCTCATTTTCAAAAAGGCATAGAACTTAATGCCATCGGCGAATTAGATAATATGTACAAAATTCAACTTTCATCTAATGAAACCGTATGGATTGCAAAAAGAGATGTTAAAGTAAAATCAAACCCTTATCATCGTGCATTTTTGTTTGATTATAAAAGCAAAGAAAACGATAGCGAATATATTTACGAATTTGTATTATCACAAAAAACTCCTTACGTAATCACCGAGGGCGAAGTTATGACCTTGAAAATCTTTAATGTCGGTGCAAACGACGATAATACAGCAGTATTTAAAATAACCCTAAATCAACGACTTATGGGTTATGACCTAAAATACAAAGGAAACACGTTAATTTTAAGCATAAAAAAAGAACCTAAAACAACTCGTATTAGACCATTAAAAAATGTCAAAATCGTTGTTGATGCAGGACATGGCGGAAAAGAGTTAGGTGCAGTAAGTTGTAGCAGAAATTACGAAAAAGATTTTAACTTATCAATATCAAAATATCTTGAAAAAGACTTACGTAGCATGGGTGCAAACGTGTATATGACAAGATATACAGACAAATATGTTTCACTTAATGACCGTGTAAAATACACAAACGAAAAAAACGCACAAATTTTTGTAAGTATTCATGCAAACTCTTTACCTGATAGCCAAAACCCGCAAGACCACAGAGGTTCAAGCGTTTATTATTACTATGACGAGGCGAAACCACTATCAAATAGTATTCTAAACTCAATTGAAAAATCAATGAACGTAAATATTGAGGGGGTAAAACAAGCAAGTTTTGCCGTTGTAAGAAACACTTCTGCCGTAAGTGTTCTTGTTGAAACCGCATACGTAATTAACCCTTATGATAATGAATTATTAATGAACGATAATTTTAGACAAGAATATGCAAAAGCAATTGCTGACGGAATAAAAAATTATGTACTGCAAAACAAAACCCGAACAGCTTGGAATAATAGACATAATAAATCAAAAATAAAATTTGAAAAAATAAGTTAAAACCTATAACCTATTGAATTTCACTTGATTTGTTGATTTCTTTTTCTTGGTTCATTCTTTTTCTTTTCATCGCAAAAAAACGAACAATACAAAAATAAAAAAGGCGACGGATAAATCCGTCACCTCTTTTCATCTTTTTATAAAAAATTATTTAATCGCAAAAGTAACATTCGCAACTGCTGTTACTTTTTTCTCAATAGATGACAAATCGTTATAACCTGAATCACTTACATCGTTTGAGTCAACAGGTGTAATTTGGAATACGCCCATTTTTGCAGAACGAATTTTACCAAGTCTGTTATGATTTGATTTCAACATTGATTTTGCCCTATTTCTTGCATCAGATGTTGCGTTTTGCAATAATTTAACTTTCAAGTCTGCAAGTTGAGAATAATGATATTGAGGTTGTTCATAACTTACAATATTAATATTCTTTTCTGTTAATTCTTGATAATCAGTTGCCAAAGCTTTGATTTTTTCAACATCTTTTGTAGAAACTTTTATTGGTTGTTCAAAAACATAATATTCAACAACGTTTGTTGTATAACCATTTACAGGATTCGTTTTAAAATTTTCATAACTGTTAACGGGTTTAACTTCAATTTGATCTGGAGTAAAGCCTTTTGAAGTCAAATATTTTTGCACAACAGGTAGTTGTTCTTTAACTTTTTTATAAGATTGAACTTTTGTTGTTTCTTTAACTTTAATAATAAAAGTCCAATTTGCCGAATCTGATTTTACTATTTCATAAGCAGAACCTGTTACAGAAATACTATCTTTTGACAAATTTGCAGTAGAAATAATTGATGCAAAAATTACGCCAACAGCTAGACAAAGTCCTAAAATTGCGATTTGAAAATCTTTAAATTTTTCGTACATAAAAAACTCCTTTTAACAATTAACCTCTAGCAATTACAGTTGCAATCAATTCACCGTAATTGTTTACATGCCCGTCAGTTTCTTTAATTTCATAATAAATAGAAGAATCTTCAGCTTTTGCTTTTTCTGCTGCTGCTCTTGCATCTTCTAATTCTTCGTACTCACCCTCTAAATCAGGTGCAAATGAAGTTTCTTTTTCTATAAATAATTGATACATAATACCCTCCTTTTTTCTTTATTATAATTCAAAAATTTTTATTTGATTTTTTTCAACGAAGAAATAAAATTATTCGATTGAACATCACCATCAAATTTTGTCAAAAATACTTGTGCGGACTCTTCACCAGTTTCAAGTTTTGGCAACAATTTCAATTCTGCCGCATAATAACTTACTTCTTCTGCGTTCAAAATATTTCTATTTGCAAGAGAATTCAATGAAATATTACGTAAAAATCCTGTTATACCCCTATCTTTTCCGCTAAATTTTGTATAAATTCTCAAAGACGAATCAAAAGTTTCAAGGTTAATTTGCCCGAAAATTAAAGCACTCAATTGCGGAGATGAAGATTTTATCATCATTCTTTCTATAACATTATTTTCAATTCTCAAATCACCGGAAATCTTTTTAAAAGTACCTTCTGGAACATTCACCAAATCAAACAACGTTGATGGGCTAACCATTGCAACAGGATTTCTAAAAATTGATGCCATATTTAGAATATATTGAACCAATCCCAATTTCATAATTGAACCATCATTTATTGCAAATTGAATACGTCCGTTTAATTTCATTTTTTCATCAGTGTTGAATTCCAACAACGCACTTGCTTTACCAGAAATTTCTCTTGGCAAATTCAATGTAGATGTTGCAATCACATCAGAATCAACATCTTTTGCTCCTAAACGAACGCTATATTTTTGTTTCGCCATATCACAATAAACTTTTAAAGTTGAAATACCGTCTGCAAAATCAAATTTATTAGATTTTATTTCTAAAATTCCCTTTTCTGTCAAAGTAAGATTTGCGTGGAGATTTCCAAAATTAATAAGTTTGTATTTACCCTTGTTTAAATTAAAATTACAACTTCTGATAGCAACTAAATTAGGTTGGAACACAATCGGCTCTTCATTTTCTTGAATTGTGTTTTCCTTTGTTTGCTCTTGCGTTTTTTCTTGCGTTTGAGGTTTTTCCTCAATTTCAAAATATTTTAAAGGCACATCACTTTTTGCCATTTGAAGTTGTCTTACTTTTAAATTTTCTCTAAGCTGTTTCAACTGTTCTTCTGTCAACTGAGGTCTTGGACCAAAAGTAGATAAAACTTTTTCAACATCAAGTTCATCAAGATTTAACTCAATATTTTTAACAATAATCGGGAATAACATTTTATTTTGAATATCACCGTTTATTTTATATTTTGTACGTCTGAAATTACCGTCTGAAACGATATGTATATTTGAATTTTTTGTTGATTTTACAGACGCATTTTTAATTCGCAACCCTTGACCCAAAACAATAACATCTTTTAATGCAAGATTACTGTTAATATAAGGGGTCTTTTTATCCGTATTTACGTATTCTAAATTGCCATTAAACGTACCACGTCTAAAAAGTTTTTGATTTATCAAAACATTAAAGAATTCACTCGGAATAGGTTCCGGAATATCAAAAGCCAATTTGTTAATCTGTCCTGTTACAATATCAACGTTACTACTTACAGAAACTAACGGTTTACTGACAGGTCGTCCTGTTTCTGCAATTAAATCCGAAATGTAATAATTTATATGTTCAATATCTAAAATATTTTTCAAAAGATTTAGTTTAATTCCGACAGCTCTATCAAATTTTATCGGGCTTATAGATGTGTTTTCAATCAACAAATCCGAACCTTGAGGAATTTTAAATCCACCGCTGACTTTTACAACTCCGCTTGTATCTGTTTCAACTTTCAACGCAGCTTTTGACAAGCCTTTTAGGGCAAAATTACAACCTGCTACTTTTGAAACATATTTAGCAAATTCATTTTCTGCATCACCTGTTACCAAAATTGTTGTTTTTGCAGTGTTTACATAATCTTTTACATCTCCACTGATTACAACTTTATTTGAAAATTTTGAACCGTAATACCCCTCAAAATCTTTCATTTGTATATCTCGAGAACCGATTTCGACAATCCCTTTTGTAACAGTTAGAGGAATGTTTGCAAGCGGGATTAATTTTGAAGTTACACGATTAACTTTTACAACACCTTTCATGTCATTGTTTGTCATGTTAAAATCAAAATCAAAATTACCGTTCAAATCTTTAAAACACGATAAAACTTCTTTTCCGTTTGCAATAATAAGATTTGATTCTAACGCACTTTGAACACTTTTTACCTTGAAATTTTTTGAACTTACGGTAATATCATATTTGTTGTCTTTATCGATAAATCCATTCACATTAACCATTGATTTATCAACAATAAATTGAAAATTATCAATATTAATCTTTTTATCTTTTATATAAACTCTGTTGAAATCTTTAAACAAAAGCCTAAATCTTTGATTGTCATATTCAATATCCGTTAAAACAGAAAAATGCACGTATTTCGGATTTTTTTCTTTCGTAATTTCCAAATCTTTTGCCAAAACTTTGATTAAAACATCATCTTCGTTTTTATACAAAACCATACATTTTTTTAAATATAAAACAGAATTAAACCACTCAACCGTAAATGCAGATGGTTTTTGTTCTCCGCCCTCTTGCAAAGTTAATTTTTGAAGCCCGTTTACATCAATATATAAATCATCAGCCCCAAATTTATTCAAAATAATTTGTTTTAATAAAAGTTTTTTAATAGAAAATCCACAATTCAAATTATCAATACTCAAAAGAGTTTCACCGTCTTTTGTAAGCAAAATGTTATCAGACGTGAATTTTAACAATAATCTTGGATAAGTTTTTAACGACGGTTTTTGAATAATTAATTCAGCACCACAAATATTTTTAACCGATTTTTGTACAAATTCTAAAAAACTTGAATTTGAAACAATCATCGGCAAGGCATACAAATATATAGTCATCGGTATTACCAAAAATACCAACAACACAACTAATATCCCGTATATAATTTTCTTCAAATTTCTATTCATTTTATCACTTTCGATTATAACATGTTTTATGATAATATACTAATATGAAACGATTATTAATCATATTTTTAATATTAATTTTCTCACAAAACATTTCCGTAAACGCAGAAGAAGTCTATACAACAAGTAATTTAAAAGTATACTCTTTGAACAATCGCTACGGATTAAAAGACAAGTCCGACAAAGTTATTGTACACGCTCAATACAAAAAACTCATCAGACTTGGTGATAATGCTTGGATAATTCAAAAAAAGAACAACCGATTTGGATTAATTGACTGCAACGGAAACATTTTAGTAACCCCTAAATATCTTCACGTCGAAAGAATTTTTGACAAATGGGTAAAACTTGGCAACGAAAAAGATTACGGATTATACGACGAATTTGGAACAGTAATAATTCCACCAGAATACACATCAATCGAACTACTTTTTGACAACAGATTTTTAACCTGCAAACACTACAAATACGGAATTTACAACTCAAAAGGCAAAAAATTATTAGATAACGAATACGATTTTATTTATACTCCATCACCAAAAGTTATCCGCATTCAATATCAAGGAAATTGGTACGAAATTGAAAGTATTTCACAAGAAGAAGCAATAAATCTACCGAAAGATGTTGTAAAAGTAAAATTTGATGATAAAGATTATAAAGTAACAGAACTACTTATAAAAACAGGCGTTGGTGCAGGTTATTCCATTGTAACCGCAACAGATTATCTTCTTAAAACAATTTCAACAATTTCAACCGCATACGAAGATACTATTGACGATTTAATGCTTTCAAAAGGGGCTGAAACAGTTTCTATTTTCATAAAACTAAGTTGGCTTCCAAAATTCCCAATAGTTTTTGCAAAAAAATATTATAACAATTTATTTTCACCAAATAATGGACCTTTATCAGGCATTAGAAACGATTTAAAAAGTCAAATGAAATAACAAAAAACTAAACATTAATGCCGTTTATACTACCTTTGTCCTTGTATGTGTCAATTAATTTTTGAATAAAATTACTCGCTTTGTTTGTTGCAGAATTTGAAAACGCAATTGAACCGGTCGTTTCAATATCCGGAGTTTGCGAAATAGCCTTTTCCAAATTTTTCATTTCATCTTGAGAAACATGCCCGTCTGAATTTTTATCAAGATTATTCATCATTGATTCCATCAACGAATCAATCAAACTTTGATAAGACACATCTGCCTCACCAACTTCCGAAATATTCATGCCTGCGGGCATTCCCATTTGTTCAGATTGTAACAAATTAACTTCTTTATCTAAAACTTGTTGAGTTTGTTTTTGGAATTGTTCTTCCAAAGCTTTGACAAAATCTTCACTTGCAACATTTTCATCAATTCCCTCAGATAAATGCTTTTGCCCAGCATCAATTGTTGCGTTATTAATTTTATTATACATTTGCCAAATCTGAGATTGTAAATCAGATATTTGACTCATACCACCCATTATTGAAGACATAACAATATCCCCCATTTTCCCTACTCCAACATAATAACGTGTTTTTCAAAAATAATAATCCACTATTTAGATGAATTTATACATCTTTCAATTTAAAAACGTTATACATCTCAATCAATGAGAAAACAAAAAACGTAGCGAAAATAGATAAATATGACTTAGGGCAATAAATCAAATGTCCGACAGAATTTGAAACAGGAGTAAACATATCAAGTAAAAATCCTGTTATAGAACTCAAAATTCCAACAGAAATAAAGAAAAATGCGTTCATTATGCTTAATGCAGTACCTCTAACCTCATACTTATTTGTTGCATGAATAACAGGAACTAATAACGGCGACATTCCGCCACCTAAAGCAACTAACAAAAACATAACCGCAATTATTGGAGTTCTGTAATCAAAAATTAAACATAACGAAATTAATGCAAAAATTATTGAAGTTGTTACACAAATCGTTTTCATAAAAATTACACGCTTATTATTGAAAATAGTACTTAAAGTTGCCATTGAAACACCTGATAACCCTGCAATAACTATCATTATTGACAAAATTGTTGATGCGTGAACATCTGACAAATTAACAAAATCCTTTAAAAATTTTGCACCTAAAACAGTTTGAATAACGTAGTATAAACCATAATTCAACGCACTAAACATAAACAAATTATGATTAAAACGATTTAATAAAACTTCTTTGAACGGAGCGAACGAAAATTTTACGTGTTCGTTAACCGGAATATGATGTAAAAAACCTCTTTCAATGCAGTATAAAAGAGTTACGATGACGGTAATTATCGCTAAAAAATTCAAAATTGTTTGCCAACTGAAGAAACCTGTCATGTAAACAAACGGAGCATTTGCACAAACTCCGCCTAAATAACCTGTAATAAGCATTAAAGAAAGACTTATCCCAAAAAATTTATCAGGGAAACACTTTTTAGCCTCGTGAACTAAACTCAAATAAAACGATGCCGCACCAAAACCTAGTAAAAAACGGCTAAAATATAATAGATAGATGTTTACAGTGTTTGGAAAAATAATAGAACCCAAAGCAAATAATAACGCACCGCAAAGAATAACTTTTACAGCACCATATCTGTCAACTAAAATTCCCCAAAACAAAAGCCCTATTGCATAAGAATACATAAAAATTGCACTTAACGCAGTAATTACAGAGGCATTGACGTTCAATTGAGAACGTAAAACATCAAAAATAGCCCCAGGAATGGCTACTCTTTGAAAATTAGTCATGAAATATAAAACTAATGCCAAAATTATTAAAACAATGTGCGTATAATATTTTCTCATAACAATTTCATTATACCGCTAATAAACCTTGCTTTATATAATATTAATATTCACTAAAAACTTATAAATAAAATATTTAAAAAACAATTTTCTCATTAAAAAAGACAAGATAGAATCTTGTCTTTTAAATGCTCCAGGCCAGACTTGAACTGGCACTGAGTTATTCGCCCAATCGGATTTTAAGTCCGACGCGTCTACCGATTCCGCCACTGGAGCACGGTTATTTAATTTTGTTTCGCTTCAGCGGAATCGGTAGATAAATCTACCTCCCCTCTCCTCAAAAGATTATTAATCTTTCTCGTCGGCAGAGTGCCACTGGAGCACGACATTTCTGTCTATAAAATTAATTTAGCAAAAAATTATTTTATTGTCAATGACTTTACAAAAGAACTTCTTTATAAGTTTTAAAATGAGTTTTGCAAACCTCTGTTAATCGCTCTTTTCCGTGTTTTTCAATGAATTTTGCAGCCGCATCTTTTACGATTGAATTGCAACCTTTTGGGAAATCACAACCAAACGCAAGTTCCATTTGTTTCATTTTTTGTACAAACGTTGCTCTTGCCAAAACACTCGCAGCGGCAACCGCAATATCACTTTCAGCCCTTACCATTTGTTCAAGTCTTATACTTCTACCTTTTGTTTGAAGTGCATTTTTTATAAGGCTTTCATCACCAAATTTATCAGAAAGTGCATATTCACAAGTGTTTTTTTCTAAAATATTTTCAATAACTTTTGCATGACCCCATGCCAAAAGTTTATTCAAATTTCCAAAACTTTTGTATAGTTCATTATATTTTGCATTTCCGATTGCAATAACAGAAAATTTTGAATACTTCTGAATTTGAGTCATCATTTCAAGCATTCTTTTATCACTCAAAGTTTTTGAATCTTTTATCCCTAAATCTTTAAAAATCTTTGCTGACGTTTCGTCAACCATTACGCCTGCAATTACCAAAGGTCCGAAAAAATCACCTTTTCCGGACTCGTCTGTGCCTATATGTGTTATAAATTTTTCTTCCATATTAAAATTTTAACATATATTTGAAAATTTGCCATATTTTAGTTAAAATTATAAAAAAGAGGATATTTTTATGATTAAAGTTGCAGTTTGCGGTGCAAACGGAAAAATGGGTAAGGAAATAGTAAAAACAGTTAACGAAAATTCTGAAACCGAATTAGTTGCTAAAATTGATATTGTAAACGGCGAATATTCTACAATTGAAGACGCCAACAATTCTACAAAAATTGATATTTTGGTTGATTTCACTCAACCTGATGCGATTTATCAAAATGCACTTTATTGTTTAAACAACAATATCAACATTGTTATTGGAACAACAGGTTTGAAAGACGAACAAATCGATGAATTAAAACAACTTTCAGAAAAAAATAACGTTGCTTGTTTTATCGCACCTAACTTTTCAACAGGAGCTGTTTTAATGATGAAATTTGCGCAAATGGCCGCAAAATATTTTGATAACGCTGAAATTATTGAACTTCATCACAACCAAAAGAAAGATGCTCCATCAGGTACTGCCGTAAAAACAGCACAACTTATGGCACAAGAAAATGAAAATTTTACAACAGGGAATTGCCCTGAAAAAGAAACAATCAACGGAGCAAGAGGTGCAAATTCTTATTCAAATATTCACATTCATTCAGTTAGAATGCCCGGATATATGGCATCACAAGAAGTTTTATTCGGTTCAGACGGACAAACTCTTTCAATTAGACATGATTCAACAAATCGTGCCTGCTACATGCCAGGAGTTTTGATGGCAATAAAATATGCTTACGAGCATAAAAACTTTACTTACGGATTAGATAATATTTTATAAAGGAAAAACAATGAAAAGAAAACCAAATATAGCAGTTTTAGGTGCAACAGGTGTTGTAGGAAGACATATTTTAGAAATTTTGGAAGAATTAAAAGTTCCTTATGAAAGCATAAAATTACTTTCAAGTGCAAAAAGTGCAGGTTCTAAAATGATGTTTAACGGTGAAGAACACGTTGTTCAAGAGGCAACACCGGAAGTTTTTGACGGAGTTGACATCGTACTTGCATCAGCAGGGGCATCAACAAGCAAACAATTCGCACCGGAAATTGTAAAAAGAGGCGGTTTAATCATTGATAACTCAAGTGCATTCCGTATGGACGAAAATGTTCCATTGGTAATTGCAGGTGTAAACGATGAAGATTTAAGAAAACATAAAGGTATTGTTGCAAATCCAAACTGCTCGACTTCTCAATTAATTCTTGCACTAAAACCATTACACGAGCTTGCAGGAATTAAAAGAATGATTGTTTCTACATATCAATCTGTTAGCGGTGCAGGTCTTTCTGCTATCAACGAATTAAAAGAAAACACAAAAGCAAGATTAGAAGAAAAAGATTTTACTCCTGTAAAATTCACTCAAGAAATTGCTTTCAACTGTGTTCCGCAAATTGATGTTTTCTGTGAAAACGGTTATACAAAAGAAGAAATGAAAGTTACAAACGAAACAAGAAAAATTATGCACTTCCCACAAGATTTGCCTATTTCTTGTACAGCAGTAAGAGTTCCCGTATTCATCGGACACTCAGAGGCAATTGATATTGAATTTGAAAAATCTGTTTCAATTCAAGATGTAAGAAAAGCTTTAGAAAATGCTTACGGTATTGAAGTTGTGGACGATATTACAAACAAAAAATTCCCAACAGCAATCCAATGTGCAGGAAAAAATCCTGTATACATCGGAAGAATAAGAAAAAATATTGCATTTGAAAACGGTGTGTCTTTCTGGTGCGTTGGCGATAATTTAAGAATTGGTGCCGCATTAAACACAGTGAGAATTTGTGAAAAAGTTATTAAAATGGAGCTATTTTAATGGGAAAACTTGTATCTCAACAAGAAATTGTATCAATAGTAAAAGAATTACAAAATAGCGGAAAAACTGTTGTAACAACAAACGGTTGCTACGATATTTTACACGTCGGACACGTAAGATATTTACAAAAATCTAAAGAATATGCTGATTATTTAGTTGTAATGCTAAATTCAGATAGTTCTGTTAAGAAAAATAAAGGTGAAAATCGTCCAGTAAACACTGAATTAGATAGGGCAGAAATATTATGTGCTTTATCTTGTGTAGATTATGTGGTAATATTTGAAGAGAAATCACCTTGCGGTTTATTGGATAAAATAAAACCAAACTTCCACACAAAAGGTGCAGATTATACCTTAGATACTCTTCCGAAAGAAGAACACGACGTAATAATCAATAACAACATTGATGTAAAATTTATTGAATTCGTCCAAGGTAAATCTACAACAAACACAATTGAAAAAATGAAACAAATTTAATAAAAGGAGAAATGTATGAAGCAATTTTCAGTAGAAGAAATTTCACAAATTGTAGGCGGTATTCTTACAAAAGTTGAAGATGCAAATATTCAAATGATTGCACCTCCACTTCTTTGTGATGAAAATATGTTAGCTTTAGCTTTAAGCGAAGAAGAAATTGGAAACTTAGCAAAAACTAAAGCAAAAGCAGCCCTAGTTCCTTTAGGAGTATCTTTTGAAGGAATTACGACAGTTGAAGTTGAAAGACCAAGACTTGCAATGATGAAATTGTTAACTGTTTTCTACGAAGAACCTCGTGTAAATGACGGTTATCACCCTACTGCAGTAATTCACCCAGAAGCACAAGTTGCAGAAAATGCACAAATCGGTGCAAACGTTGTAATTTCAAAAGGTGCTGTTATCGGTGAACACACAAGAATTTTACCAAATTCATACATCGGAAATAATGCAAAAATCGGTAACAACTGTTTCTTCCATGCAGGTGTAAATATCGGTGATAGAGTTGTTGTAGGTAACGATTGTATCTTACATCACGGTGTTTCTTTAGGTGCAGACGGATTTAGTTTCGTAACAGAAAACCCTGATAACATTGAACAAGCTAGAAAAGATGGCGAAATTAAAATGGAAAACAAAGAACAAAAAATCTTCAAAATTCCGTCATTAGGTTCAGTTGTTATCGGTAACAACGTTGAAATCGGAGCTAATACGACAATAGACAGAGGTACTATTGAAAATACGATGATTGGTGATGATACAAAAATCGATGACCTTGTTATGATTGGACATAATTGTCGCATTGGTAAAGGCTGTATGATTGTTTCTCAAGTTGGTATTGCAGGTAGCTGTGTTATCGGCGACAGAGTTGTAATCGCAGGTCAAGCAGGTTTAGCAGACCATATCAGCATTGGTAACGATAGTATCGTTGCAGCAGCAGCAGGCGTAAGCAAATCATTCCCAGAAAAATCTATCGTTGTTGGTACTCCTGCAGTTCCAAGAAAAGAATTTATTAAACAATTAAAAACAATGAAAGATGCAGGCGATTTAATTGCTAAATTCAAAAAATACGAACCAATGTTAAAAACATTCTTAGAAGATACTGAAGAAAATTAATTTAGAGTAAAAAATGACAACAATAAAAAAAGAAATTTCAATAAAAGGCAACGGCTTGATGAAAAATCAAGAGTGCGAAGTTACCATAAAACCGTCAACCTCAGGCAAAATAAAATTCTATCTAAAAGGATATGATGACGCTATTATTGCTGATGTTGACAACGTTTCATCAACAAGTCATTGCGTTTGCATAGGACAAGGCAACAGACAAATTATGTTGATTGAACATTTTATGGCAGCTTGTGCTTTTTGTGAAATTGATTCTATTGATGTTTATATAACAGCAGGAGAATTACCTATTTTAGACGGAAGTTCACACGAATGGGTAAAAGCATTCAAAAAAGCAGGAATAGAAAAAGTTAAACCTATTTATTATTCTTTGCTTGAACCTGTTTCTTATTTAAACGGTAAAACTCATGTTGTTATTGTTCCTGATGAAACCTTAAGAATTTCATATGGAGTAAATTATGACCACCCAGACTATAGACACAGATGGGCTAGTTTTGATACAAAGAATAGTAACGAAATTATCGGTGCCAGAACTTTCGGATTTTTGCACGATTTGAAAAAATATCAATTTTTCGGATACGCAAAAGGTGTTACTCAAGAAAATACAGTAGGATTTACTGATGACGGCGGTTATACAACAAAATTAAGAAGTGATAGAGAACCTATTAAACATAAAATTTTAGATATTATCGGAGATTTATATTTAACAGGTGTAAACCCACTTCATTTAAAAGCTCAAATTATTGCAAAAGAAGCAGGACATGCCGTACATGTAAAAACCGCATTAAAATTAAAAGATAAATTAATTAAATGCGAGTAAGGAGAAATTATGACAGAAGAACAAAAAACAATTTTAACATACGATTGTCAACAAATTTTGGATTTAATCCCTCACAGATATCCATTTTTATTAGTTGATAAAATTACGGAATGTGTTCCCGGTGAATATGCAATAGGATATAAAAATTTAACTTGGAACGAACCGTTTTTCCAAGGTCATTTTCCAAATAACCCAATCATGCCTGGGGTTTTGCAAGTTGAGGCAATGGCTCAATGTTCTGCACCTGTTCTACTTTCAATGGAAAAATTTAAAGGTAAATTAGCTTTATTCGCATCATTAGAAAACGTAAGATTTAAAGGAATCGTTCGCCCTGGTGACAGACTTGATATGAGAGTTGATTTAGTTAAATTGAAAGGTCCTATCGGAAAAAGTCATGGTGTCGGCATGGTTGACGGCAATATTGTTGTTGAAGCTGATATGACTTGCTTTATTAAATAATTATGAATATAACTTTATTACTTGTTTTAATTTTAATAGTTGCAATTATTGTTGGGGTCGCAATTTTTGGAATTGTGTTAAATCAACAAACATTTTTCTGTGCTTTTCCAAGAATTGCAGCATATGGCGACCCAAATAAACTAAGATTTATCCACTTAAAAGGATTTTTCTTCATTATTTCTAATGATATTTGGGGAAATGACGTTGTTTATTCAAACGAGGCATCAAATATGATGTTTCAATACAATTTGAAACCGACAATGAACCCAGCTGAAATTTTAAACAGTAAACAGCCTTTAAATATTGAAATGCTTGACATTACGACAAATTCTACAATGTCTTATTCTGTACCTCACGGAAACAAATCTCAAGCAATTAGATTTTTTACAAAGTACCGTGAATTAATGAATAGAATTCACGCACATCAAATGTCTGATAAAAAATAAAATTTATTGTATTCAAAAACTTTTTTCATGAGATAATTAACATATAAAGAATGAAAGAAGGTAAATTTATGTCAGATGTAAGAGTTAGAATTGCACCGTCACCAAGCGGTAATTTACACGTTGGAACGGCAAGAACAGCTTTATTTAACTATTTGTATGCCAAAAAAGTTGGCGGAAAATTTGTATTAAGAATTGAAGATACAGACGCAGAACGTACAAGCCAAGCATACATTGATAATATTTTCGACAGTTTAAAAGCTTTAGGCTTAAACTGGGACGAAGGTCCAGATGTAGGCGGTCCTTATGGTCCTTACACACAATCAGAAAGATTTGATATTTATCCAAAATATGTACAAGAATTATTAGACAAAGGCTTTGCTTACGAATGTTTCTGCACTCCTGAAGAATTAGAAGCTGAAAAAGAAGAAGCAACTAAAAATAAAAAAGCTTATGTTTATTCAAAAAAATGTGAAAATTTAACAGAAGAAGAAAAAGCAAAATTAAGAGCAGAAGGAAGAAAACCTGCAATCAGATTTTCAATTGATAAAGCTCAAAAAGCTTTCCACGATTCTTCTATTTTGCATTTTGAAGATTTGGTAAAAGGTGATTTACACCAAGATACAAGCCTTATCGGTGACTTTGTAATCATGAAATCAAATGGTTCACCAACATACAACTTCGCAGTTGTAATTGATGATATGCTAATGAAAATTTCTCATATTATCCGTGGTGAAGACCATATCTCAAATACATTCAAACAAATTTTAATCTATGAAGCTTTAGGTGCAGAAGTTCCAAGATTTGGGCACTTAGGTATGATTTTAGCACCTGATAGAAGTAAATTGTCAAAACGTCACGGAGCAACTGCTGTTTCAGAATTCGTTGAAAAAGGTTATTTAACAGATGCATTAATCAACTTTGTTGCATTATTAGGTTGGGCTCCATCTGACGGCGTTGAAATTAAAACAGTTGATGAAATTGCAAACGATTTCAGAATTAACGAAGTTTCATCTTCAAATTCAGTATTCGAATATGACAAATTAAACTGGATGAACGGTCAATATATCAGAAAATTAGACTTAGAAGATTTAAAAGAAAGATTAAAACCATTCTTAGCAAAATATGATTTGTCTGAATTAACAGACGAACAATATACAAGAATTGTTGAAATCACAAGAGAACCGCTTATAATTCTTTCAGACATCACAGATGCCGTAGAATATTTCTTCGGTACAGATGTAAAAGTTGACGAAGAAGTCCAAACAACAGTTCTTGATACAGAAACATCACAAGAAGTTTTGAAAGCTTTTGTTGAACAAGCTCAAGATTGGGAATGGACAGAAGAAAACTTACATGAAAAATTAGAAAAATTCCGTGGTGATTTCAAAGAAAAAGGAATAAAACCAAAAGTTACAATGTGGGCAATCAGAGGTGCTGTAACAGGTAGAACTCGTGGTGCTGATATGACTGCAATTTTAGCAATCTTAGGTAAAGAAAAATCTTTATACCGTGCTAAAAAAGCTATAAAATAGCCCGATGTAGCAATTTAAAAAAGAATATTTTAAATTTAAACTCTCTTTAGTTACATAAGGAGGGTTTAAATTTATGGATAACATCAATAAAACAATTTATGAAATTATCAACAAAGAAGGTAGTAGCAGAATTACAGTACTTACTAATACCTTAAAAATTGACGGATTTGTTTATCAATGCGAGGGAAAATGCAAACAACTTTCAGACAACATCTTGACTCTAAATGACGTTATCGTCTGCAAATTAGAGGATTATTGCAATTGCAAAGAAGATGAATGCGAATGTAATGATTTTGTTTGCTTTAAATACGATTGGTTAAATATTCTTCATTCTCAAATTGTTAGTTTTACCATATTAGATTAATAAAAAAGAGAATGAAACAGTTTAAGGGTTACCTTAGGCTGTTTTATTA
>CAZKJV010000008.1:0-23826 GCA_964553175.1 uncultured Muribaculaceae bacterium
TCTTTAATCAAAGTAACTTTTGAACCGTCAGCTTTTATGCCCTCAACAATTACATTAGGTCCACCAATCATAAAATCAGTATGAATATTTGAATCATTGATATTATTTTCGTTCAAATAATTTTGACGTTCTTTGTAATCTTTAATTTTTTCTGCCCCGTCAACACAATCGTCAAAACCTGCACCGATTGCAATATGACAAGCAGCATTTTCGTCTAAAAGTGTATTGTTAAACACTCTACCTGTATGGAAAATTGGAGAATTTGCAACTAAAGCAACTTCACCTAACATATCACCACCCTCAGCAGATTTGATATGTTCTCTCCACAAATCTTGGTTTTTGTCGGCATAAACTTCAACAGCTTTACCATTTTCAAATCTCATTCTTATGCCCTCTACAAGATTTCCATTTAGACATAGTGGCAATGTTGTCGATACCCAACCATTTGTTTTTGTTTTGTCAGGAGATGAGAAAACTTCTTCTGTCGGAGTATTTGCCATATATTCAACACCATCATCAGTATTTTTTGCAGCTGCTCTAAATCTTGATTTTTCGTGCATTCCTATATGTAAATCTGTTTTTCCGTCAGGTTCTTTTGTTTTTGGATCAACACTGTAAAAATGAATTTCTTTAAATTGATAATCATTCATTTTATTTGCAACTGACATTAATTTTTGAGCGTGAGCTTTCAAACCGCCTACACGGTTGATATCTTTTGCATCTTCAGCAGCTTTTTCAAGAGCTTGCATTGTATCAGGAATATCTGCATAAGTTTTCTTTACAGACATTGTTGTCGGAGCATAAATAATGTTCCATTGGCTTTCAGGACCTGATTTTCTGATAGGTTTAACAACTTCATTCATTGCTTTTGATTGCATAACAATACGTTTTGAATCAACATCAGACATGCCCTCTGGGTCTTCGCCTTCTAACAATAAAGCTGCAGTTTTTCTACCAACTCTTTCTTGCCACATATCTGCAACATATTCAGGAACATCTTTTAAAGATTCTTCTGATGCGTATTTCAATTTTGCTTTTCCAATTGGATTACCGGGTTCGGTAAAGTTAACATCGATTGGACCTGAACCGTTTTTATATGCGTATTCCACAAATTTCAAAACATTTTTTTCATGTTCACGTTCAGCGGAAATTCTTATCGGTTGACCTTTTTGAACATTTAATAATGTATGGAAAATTTCTTTTTCGTTAAATGCGTCAGAAAGCTTCTTTTCAATATTTTCAGGAATATTAACTTCTACTGATTTTTTTACATCTTCAGTTTCTTTTGCAGAAAGTTTTGACAATTTGTATGGGTCATTTTGAGCGTCAAAAGTAACTGTTTTTGCCCCTTGTTTTTCGTAATATTCTGCACGTTTTTGCTTGTATGCAAAATCAGGTTCAGTGCAATATTGTTTTCTTAATGCGTCAATTTCAGGTTGTGCAATTTCAACATGAACATCTTTTGCACCCTTTTTGTAAGCTTCTTCTGCAAAAACTTTTAAAAACGGAACATGAGTTTTGTCTGCTTTAACCACAACAGATTGCCCTTTTTCCAATTTTAAATCTTCATCAAGAATTTTATTAACAGCTGAAAGCATCTTTGCTTCAGGAGTTTGTGTAGCGTTTGACGTTGATAATTCAACCTTGTCAGTTTTCAAACCTTTGTTGTTTACTGCATTTTCGTTTCCTTTAAAAGACGGTGCAACATTTTTCAACATTGCTTTTGCAGAATTTACAATTCCAACAGAATTCATTTTCATTACTATATTTCTCCACTAATGTTATTTAATGATTTAAGGTACATAAAAAATTTTATTGCCATGAACCCTAAGCTTTTTAACAAATATTAACAAACAAGCCCACTAAATAACGGGCTTGAATATACTAATTTGCTTTTCGTTTGAATTTTATTTCGTTCTCGTCGGCATCAATTACCAACGTATCGCCTTTTGCAAATTTTTGAGCAAGGATTAATTTTGATAACGGATTTTCAACCATTTGACGAATTGCACGTTTCAACGGTCTTGCACCATAAATCGGATTAAATCCTTTATTTGCAAGAAATTCTTTTGCCTCTTGAGTTATTTCTAAGTTAATTTCAAGCTCTTTCAAGCGTTTTCGCAAACTTTCCATTTGAATATCAACGATTTGTTTCAAATCACACAAAGTCAAGCCTTTAAAGAATATCGTTTCATCAACCCTATTCAAAAATTCAGGTTTAAAACGTTCTTTTAAAATTTCCATAACTTTTTCTTTTGTATCGTCAAAATTACCTTTTAATGAATCTTCAAGAATAACATCACTTCCGATATTACTTGTCATAATTATCAACGTATTTTTGAAATCAACCGTTCTACCTTTTGAATCTGTCAAACGGCCGTCATCAAAAATTTGAAGCATAATATTGAATACATCAGGATGAGCCTTTTCAATTTCATCAAAAAGCACTACTGAATAAGGTTTTCTACGTACCGCTTCCGTTAATTGACCGCCCTCATCATAGCCGACATACCCTGGAGGAGCACCGACTAATCTTGCAACGTTATGTTTTTCCATATATTCAGACATATCTATACGAACAAGTGCGTCTTCGTCGTTAAACATGAAATCTGCAAGAGATTTTGCCAATTCTGTTTTACCAACACCTGTTGGTCCTAAGAAAATAAATGTACCAATAGGTCTTTTTGGGTCTTTCAAGCCAGAACGAGCCCTACGAATTGCATCTGAAACAGTTGTTACAGCTTCATCTTGACCAATTAAACGTTTATGTAAAACATCTTCCATGGAAATTAATTTTTTCATTTCGCTTTCCATAAGTTTGCTTACAGGAACACCTGTCCATTTGCTTACAACCTCTGCAATATCATCGCCGTCAATTTCTTCTTTTAACAATTGATTATCTTTTTTATCCAAACCTTGAATATCTTCAAGTTTCTTTTGAAGTTCCATTAATTTGCCGTATTTTAATTCTGCAGCTTTTTGCAAATCAGTATTTCTTTCGGCTTTTTCAATTTCAATTTTTATTTGTTCAATTTGTTCTTTTATCGTAGCTTCGCCTTGGATTAAGTCTTTTTCTTTATTCCATTGCTCTTTCATAACGCTGATTTTTGACTCTAGATTATTGATTTCATTTGTAATTTCAAGAATTTTTCTTTCACAATCTGGATTGCTATCTTCTTTTTTCAAAGCTTCACGTTCAATTTCAAGTTGAACTTTTTGTCTTGACATAATATCAATTTCTTCAGGCATTGAATCAATTTCAATACGCAAAGAAGATGCAGCCTCATCAATCAAGTCAATAGCTTTATCAGGCAAAAATCTATCAGTTATATATCTGTCAGAAAGTTTTGCAGCTTGAATTAAAGCACTATCAAGAATTCTAACTCCGTGATGCACTTCATATTTTTCTTTTAAACCACGCAAAATACTTATCGTATCTTCAACTGACGGCTCATCAACTAAAACCGGTTGAAAACGACGTTCCAAAGCAGGATCTTTTTCAATATATTTTCTATATTCGTTAATTGTAGTTGCACCAATAGTTCTCAAAACTCCTCTTGCAAGCATTGGTTTTAAAAGGTTTCCTGCGTCCATTGCACCATCAGTGCCACCTGCACCAACAACCGTATGCAATTCATCTATAAACATTACGATATGACCGTCAGAATCTTCAACTTCTTTTAAAACACTTTTCAAACGTTCTTCAAATTCGCCTCTAAATTTTGCACCTGCAACCAACGCACCTAAATCCAAAGAAATAAGTTTATCATTTTTCAAGCTTTCTGGTACATCGCCACGAACCATACGTTGAGCCAACCCTTCAATAATAGCGGTTTTACCAACCCCAGGTTCACCAATTAAAACAGGGTTATTTTTTGTACGTCTGTTCAACACTTGGATTATTCGACGGATTTCTTCATCTCTGCCGATTACAGGGTCTAATTTCCCTTTTCTTGCAAGCTCTGTCAAATCTGTTGAATATTTTTCCAAAGCTTTCATATTTTCTTCTGCGTTTTTATTATCCACTTTTTTGTTACCTCGCACTTTTTTCATTGCGTTTAGAACGCTATTTGTACTAACATGAGCATTTGACAATAATTTTTGAATATTACTGTTTTCCAATTTTGTCATTGCAAGCAAAATGCTTTCAATAGAAATATAATCATCTTTTAATTCAGTAGAAGTTGCGTCTGCAATTTCCAACAATGCAGATGTATTTGTTGATAAAAACATCTGTTGCGTATTTTGAACTCCGCTTACTGTTGGAAAATCATTGACCGCTTTTGTTACCGCCGTTATAAAATTTTGATTTAATAATTTTAATTCCGTCAAGTAATCTCTTGAAATCCCGCTATCCTGAATCATTGCAAGCATAATATGTTCAGGCTCAATTTGAGTGTTGTGTTTTGAATTCATCAACGCACTTGCTGATGAAATAATCTCTTGTGAATAATTTGTTAGTCTATCAAAGTTTATCATATTCTTATTTTAATACATTTTTTTGAAATATCATAAAAATTCATTTTTTATTAATTATTTATTGATAAATTTGAAATTTAATCATATAATCAATGTATTATGGAAAAATTAAGAAAATATTATCCGCAGATTTTTTTACTGCTCTTAGTTCTTTTTGGACTTGAATTACGTGTTGCAATATCAAATGTACCCCTTTGGTACGACGAAGGACATTCTGTTCTTGTTGCAATAAAAGATTTTCCTTTTGGTATAAATCAATTTTTATTCACCAAAGATTTTCAACATACACCGTTTTATTTTTATTTCCTACATTTTTGGATAAAAATTTTCGGCGGTTCGGAAGTTCTAATGAGAATGTCATCTGCAATTTTCGGAATTGCAACAATTCCTTTAACATACATCGTCGGCAAAAAATTATATAGTCAAAAAGTCGGCTTTATTGCAGCAATTTTAACAACTGTAAGCCCATTATTAGTTTACTATTCAATAGAAATAAGAATGTATGCAATAGTAACATTCTTTGCAGTACTTTCAATGAACTACTTATTGGATTTTGAAAAAAATGGAGATAAAAAATCTCTTATAAAATTACTCATAACAAATACTTTAATTCCTTATTTTTTAGTAGGCGGAATTGTTTTTTACATAGGACAAGTAATTTCATATTTAATTTATTTGTTCGTAACTCAGAAAGAAGCAGTTGAAAAAATTGGCAAATTTATCGTATATCAAGTATACCAACTAATTTTACTTATTCCATATTTTATTATCGCAATTTATTACGCTGTAAAACGAAGTGATTTTATAATGTTTCATATCCCGCCTTTTGAATTTATTCATTTTGTCGGAAATTTACAAAACTACTTCGCAACTCGTGTAGGAATGCTTTTTTGGGTAAATTATGCACCGATTTATATTGATTTTATTTACTTTATTGCAGTAATTTTACCAATAATTTATTTTATAACAGCCCTAATCAGAGCTTTCAAAGAAAAAAATTCAAAATTATTTTTCGTATTTTCAACGGTAATTATTTCATATTTAATTATCGTAATTTCTGCAATGCTACAAGTTATTGTAATTGTTCCAAGATATACAATTTTTATTGCACCTCTTGTAATGATACTTGCTTCGGTTGGTTTTTCAAAATTAAAAAAATGGCATTTAATTAGTTTTTTAGTTTTCTTTGCAAGCTTTAGTATGTTTTTCTTATTCCATGATGACGCATACTTCAAAACTAAATATTTTGCTTTACAAGATTCTTTAAACTATTTTGAAATGAAAAAATTAACCGCAGAAGATAAAGTGGTAAGACCTTTTGCTTCTTCTGTTGCTTTTATTTATGAAGATCAAAACACCCCTCGAGCTTATCCGTTTGAGGCTTTACACGAATTTAGAAAACCTTATAACAAACTTGTTTATGATGATTATCAAATTGAACAATTTAAACAAGGAAAAATAGATGAAACTCTATTACAAATTGTACAAAACGACGGTCATATCTCAAAAAGATACCACGATTTTGTAGTAAACACATACGTAAAACCTGTAAAACCAGGAAGATACATCGTTTTAGCAGTCTATGGACCTGATAACCAAACTCTTTTGGACAGAAAAGATTATGTTGCACGATTTAACACAATTGAAGCAATCCACAAAGATAGAATTCTTGCATTTTTTGCAAAATATTTTGATGACACAAAAAACATTCTGCTTGAACACTGCAATTTAATTGATATTGTTAACATGAACGATACAACATATATATTGTTTCAGAAAAAATAAAAATACATAAAAAAGGGGCGGAAAGCTTTGGCTTTCCGCCCCTTTTTTTAATATTATAACTCAGAAAGTTCTTGCCTTAACAGAAAAATCTGCTCATTATAATATTCTAACCAAGATTGAGTTTCCGTTTTCATTGACGGTTCGCAAACCGCACGAATACGCTTTTTATCAAGTTCATCAAGTTGTGATAAAATCTTTGATTTTTGTTCTTCTTTTTCCATTTTTTCTTGCTCTATAAAATATGCAGGATTTATTGCAGGAATATCATTTTCTAATATTTCACAAGCTTCTAATGCATAAAGACAAGAAGAAGTTTCTTCAATTTTCAAGCCTTTTTTGTGATTATACTCAACGATAAAATCCATTCTTTGTTTATCTGTATATGGTTTATTTAACATTGGTCGATTTTTCATTTTTATCCTTTCTTTTATTATTTCTGAATAACATGGAGTTTGTGTATTTATTTTATGTGACTGGATTACTTCGCTCCGCTCGTAATGACCTTAACCTAAGTAGCCGTGAGCAACCCAAGACACATCACCTTGTCTTACTCTAGTACTATAAATAGTAAAAGATGAAACAGTTTTATGAAAACTTGTCGTCATTACTGCAACTTGAACCCTATTCACATTATCAGTATCTTTTTTAAAGGTTTCACTTTCATGACTAAATAATACTTGAAAATTTGTATCTTTATAAGGTTTCAACAAATTAACAGCTGTATCTGAGGATATTGAGATTATACCACCTTGTTCACACCACCCGTCAGAATAAACCCTATACCAAGAACTTCCGTTAACATAATTTTCTACAATAACAACAGGTCTTACAGAGCTTGCAGTTGAAATCTCTGTTGCTTGAACATCTGACCAAGAATTTGCAAAAGGTTTATTTACAACCTCAGTAACAACACCATTTTCTATCTTAACTGAACCCAAAAGAACATCGTTAAATAATTCCCAAGTAGTTCCGTTATATTTTTCTACAACGATAGGCATTTTTGAAGTATTTTCAAAAACACAATTTAAAGTTGGTTCTGTGGGTCTTATTTTTTGGACATGAACAGTGTTTTTTAATAAATATGCAGTATTTTCTGCATTCACAAAAACATTGTATACCCCGTCAGAATAAGACGAAATATCAATAGACTCTAAATTTGTAACTGTAAATTTAGCATTCTTATTAGCAGGAATAGCAACAATCGGAGCATAAACAACACCATTATCAACATTAAACGTTATATTACTATCTTCCGCTGAAATAATTACAGAATTACCATTTTCATCAACGTAACCACTTTCGACACAAAAAGGAGTTAAAAACTCTTTTTTTGTTTCGTAAATCATCGTTTCTACTTGATTTTTTGTAATTGCATGATTACCTTCTGTTGCATCGGCAACTAAAAAAGGTTGTGAAATATCACCATTTTTCTCAGGTTTTAAATTTAATTCGTCTTGAATTGCCGAAAAATTTTCATTTATCTCTTGAGCCTTTGCTTTCGTCCCTGGGATAAAAGTATTAGGCACTATAAAATTGCTCATAAATCTCCTTTGTAAATTTATGAACTATTTTTGAGGGGGCTATACAATTAGAACATTTTTTCAAAAAATTGTCAAATATTCGTGTATTTTATATTTAATATATCATTGATTAATCATTTTATTTAATTTAAAATAAAATTATGCGGAAGATAATTAGACTTTTTAAAAGATTAAAAGAACTGGACAAATATATTTTGGCTCAGGTTATTGAGATGTTTTTAATGGGTGTTTTTGTCTTTACTGCAATTATTTTTGCATCAGATACATTCATTACTCTGATAAAACAAATTTCTAAATACGGGATTCCGTTTAAAGTTGCGTTAATAATGATTATTTTAAACTTGCCGTCAGTTTTTGTTTTAACAATTCCTATGGGCGTTTTACTTTCTACTGTAATGACTTTAAACAGATTGTGTTTAGCTTCAGAAATCACAGTAATGCGTTCTTGCGGAATTGGTTTAAATCGAATTGCAAAACCAATATTCATTTTTGCAATAGTAATGTCACTAGCAAGCTTTTTTATAAACGAAACAATCGTACCTATTGCGACTAAACAATCTAAAGACCTTGCACTATGGGCATTCGGACAAAAAAATATTCCTAACGGAAAACAAAATTTTGTGTTTAAAGAAGTTGGCGAAAACGGTTTAAAAAGACTATTCTATGTCGGTCATTGCGAAAACAATGTCTTAAATAATATTTCCGTTTTAGATATTTCAAAAGAAGATACAATCCAAGTTTTACAAGCAAAATATGGTTCAACTTCCCCTGACGGTTGGGAATTTGACAAAGGAGCAATCTATACAATTTCGGATAAAGGAAAAATTTTAAATACAACATTTTTTGAACGTTCTTTAGCTCAATTCGGCATGGATTTAACAAAAGAATTACAAAAAAACGTTGCAAAAGAACAAAATTTTATCCAATTGGTTAAATATTTAACTGTAAATAAAAGCATTCCTGAAAAGAAATTAAGAAGCATGCAAATAGAACTTCATGACAAAATTGCACTTCCGATTACAACAATCGTATTCGTTTTAATTGGTGTTCCGCTTGCGATTACGCCACCTCGTGTAAGATATAACAGAGGATTTTTATTCAGTATTTTAATCATATTTTTCTATTATTTAATTAGAGCTCTTTCCGTATCATTTGGAGAGGCAGGTGCGTTACCACCAATAATTGCGGCATGGCTACCAAATATCCTAATTGCAATCTGTGGTGTATGGTTATATTACAAAAAAGTTTATACGATTACGTAAATTTTTGTAAAACCTCTCATTTATTCATTAAAGTTTTATCTTTATTTATCCGTTTTTGATAATGGATTTTTAAAGAGGGTATTTTATGCAAATAAATAACATTAGTTTTGGCAATGTTAATAAAACTAATAATTCAAACCAAGCAAAAAGTTCTTGGTTTAATCGTTTTTTGCCAAACGATTTATTTGTAAAAAAAGAAAATAAATTTGAACAACTCTCTAAAGAATTTGACAAAATGAATGAAGAAAAATGGGGCAACAAATTTGATGAAAAAGAAAAAGGAAAATTTAACGAATACATAAAAAAAGGCTTCATTGATATTCCTACAATTGATAAATTTGCCTCAAACTCAGATTTTGACATAACTTCCATCTCATCAGTTTATATGATGGGAAAATACTTAAATGACGAAAATTTTACAGACAAAGTAATAAAATCTTTTGATAAATGTGGAAAAAATTGCACTCCAAAAGAATTCCGCCAAAGCGTTTTTGAGCCTGAAAAAGAATATTCTATTGAAGTAAAAGACAATATTAATAAATACAAAACAGAAACTTACTATTTTGACACAACAACCGAAGATGTTATCGGTAAATCTAAAAGAAAAATAAATTATGAAACAGGCAAAGAACATCTTTACGAGGTAACCTCAGAGGATTATAGAAACCACACAAAATCAGTAAAAACAAATACATTAACGGGCTTTGTAATTAAATCTGAAATCATTGAGCATTACACTCCTGATGGCAAAATTTTAAGAAAAGATATACTTGAAGAATCTGACGTTGACGGCGTTTACAATCTTCGATATGAATTCCCAAATGGAAAAACAAAAGATGTTGTAAAAGCCACTATTGACCCAAAAACAGGTATTAAAACAATAAAAAAAGATATGCGTTCTTCTGATGGAACAAAAACAGAATTCTTATACGAAGACGACCCACAAGGTAATAGAATTGTCGACTACAAAATTACCGATACAAACGGTAAAATTTTGATGAAAAATTCTCAAACTTTTGAAGTTATCGATAAAAACCACTTTATTTCATCAAAAAATGGGCACGTTTATGACATAAAAACAGATGAAAACTGCTTAACCGTAAAAGATTTAAAACATAGCGGTAAAGAAGCAACTATTGAGTTCAAAGAAAAAATCAATGGAGAACAAAGTGAAATAATTAACGTCCTCAAAAAAATCCCCGGAGAAGAACTTTTTGAAATTGTTGATTGTGTAAAACAATTAAGTGGAAATAAAAAAGTCATTAACTCATACTTTAAACCTTTTAAAAAACAAATTAGCACAGGAGATAACTTATTTGTATTCTTGCACGAATTAGGTCATGCAAAAGATGCTGAATCAAAATACGTAAACAATAACCCGTATAAAACAGGAACAATCTACAAAGATAACCCTAATATAAGAAAAATCTATTTGAAAGAACGAGAAGAATTTAACAAACACTTCCCTCAAGAACAACGTGAAAACATTTCATATTTTACACAAGAAATAGGACATTACAGCAAAGAATGGGGTGGCTTAAGTGAACTTATCGCCGAAACAAATGCAATACTAAATGCCCCTACAAATGGCGAAATTAAAGAACTTTCTGTACGTTCGCAATATCTTCAACAACATTTTCCACGAACAATCGCCACAATACAAGATGCAATGAACTACAAAAACGACGTAGAAGCAATCAACTACTACGGTACATAAATAAAAAATAAGAGTACTACTTACACTTTATAAAGATTTGTAACAATAAAATCGTTTTGATTTACAAATCTCTCTTAAAATGCTACTATAAAAAAGAACTGTTACAAATGTAGTAGGAACTTTAGAGAAGGAGGTTAAAAATGAGAGTTAACAGTGTAAGTTTTGGTCAAACATCATTTAATACAGGTTTAAACGTGCCTGCAGTAAAAACAACAAGTAATTTTATGACCAAACCAGCCAAAGACGAATTTGTAAAAACAACAAATGTACAAAACAACAACTTACAAATGGAAAACGCAGTACGAAAATTCAACGAAATTAACGACAAAAATAGTGAAAAAGGTCTTTTCGGAAAGAAACGCTTTGGTTTAGCTGAAACTCGCAATTTTAAAGCTTTATATAAAGAAGACAAAATTGATATCCAAACAGTAGAGAAATTTGCTAGCAATACAGCTTTAGACGTAAAATCATTGTCAAACGTTTACACAACAGGTAAAAATTTAAAAGATGACAACTTTTCAGATAAAGTTATAAACGCAGTAAATAAAATCAACCAAACATCAGGAAATAAAGTTGTTAAATTTGATGCAGATGAAAAAAATCAAGAGTTTGCTTTGACATTCAAAAACAAAGCTGACAAAACTTCTGCAGATGTTAACAAAAATGTCTACGATGTAAAAACAGGGGCTCTTTCAAAAGAAATCAAAGAAAGATATTTTGTTAAAGATTTAGAAAACACTAACGGAAACATGAAAGCAGGAAATGTACCTGTATTTATGTACGCAGACAGAATGATGACAAAAGAAACTAATGACTTAAAAAACAACACAAAAACAACTCAAACATTCAAATTTGATAACTTAGCACAAGAATACAAATTAGAACAAGAAGTTGTTGAAAAAGCCGAAAAATAGCAAACAAACACTAAAAAAAGACCATAAAATGGGCGAAAAACAAGTTTTCCGCCCATTCTTTTTATTTAATAATTCTAAAACTAATTATTATCTCTCATTTTTGCTAAAAGGTTTAAAATTTCAATATATAACCAAACAAAAGTTACCATTAAGCCCCAAGCAGCATACCATTCAAGGTATTTATCCGCCATGCGTTCAGCACCGTCTTCAATAACTTTAAAATCAATAATAAAGTTTAAAGCAGCGATAACACAAACGACTAAACTAAAACCAATACCTACAATTCCTGATGAAAATAGCCCCGGAACACTCATATTAAAAAATGAACCGATAAATTGAACTAAATATATTCCTAAAATAGAAAGCATTGAAATCATCAAAACACTTCTGAATTTTTCTGTACATTTTATTACACCAGCTTTATACAATACCAACATAACAAAAAATGCCATAAATGTTGAGCCAACAGCTTGAATAACAATTCCAGGATAACTACTTTCCATTAAAGCAGAAATACCACCTAAGCTTAAACCTTCGCCTATTGCATAAACAGGAGCCATAAAGCTAACTGTTTTTCGTGCAAACATTATCGAAATAAATGCAATGACAGATATAACAACCCCTGCCATCATTAAGCCCATTCCATTATCTTTATAACCTTGTGTGAATAAAGAAAATACATAAACACTTGATGCTAATAAAAATAAAAATAGTACAAATGTTTTATTAATTGCACCGTTAATCGTCATCGGTTCGCCACTTAAAATTCTTTCATTGCAATCCATTGCCGATTTTGAAAATACAGGATTTGACATAATTTCTCCTTTTCATGACCGTTTATAACGGTTAAATTTTACATATTTATCATTTTAACATAATTTGTTTACATTTTCACAAAATTAATCTTTTTTTAATGTAGAATAAACTTATGCTTAAAGATTTTTTTAAATTTATTAAATATTACGGAAAAAATAAAAAATCAAAAATCTTCACATTTTTGTTAATTTCAATTTTCGCTGGAGGATTGGAATTTATTGGAATTGGACTAATTTATCCATTTCTAATAATGATAATTGACCCGAAAACCATCACAAATACTCAATTTTTCCAAGAATTTTCAAAAACTTTAGGAATTCAAGAAATGTTCATTTGCACAATCATTCTAGGAATTATGATTGTTTCAATGTTTTTAGCAAAAAATTTATTAATGATTTTTTGCGTATACATGCAAAACAAATTTGTTATTAACTGGAAAAATGACATAAATAAAATGCTAATGAATTTTTATTTAAACGCACCTTTCAAAAAGCTTTTTGAAAATTCAAATTCTGAAAAAATCTATAACATGACTGTTTTGAGTTCTCAAACCCTAGAGATTTTTGTTTTAAGAACTTTAATTTTTTGTACAAATTGCATAATAATTTTCTTAATTTTCACTTTAATGTTAATAAAGTTCCCGCTAATCTCAATATTTACAATAATATTTGTCCTTTTATGCATGATGAATTTGAACAAATTTTTCAAACATAAAACAGAAATTCTTGCACCAAAAATGTTGGAATTTTCATTGAAAAACAATAGTCAAATAATAGAAAATATCAAAAATTTAAAAGAAATCCGAATTTTTTCAGCAGAAAAATTTTTCTTAAACAAATTTTTTAAAGTACAAAAAGAAAACAATGAAATCATCTTTAAAAATGCATTTTTCTCAGGAATTCCACCATATATCGTTGAAATAATCCTTGTTTTAGCATTGATTTTATTAGCAGGTGTAATAACTTTGCAAAACGCAGAAAATTCTTCAAAAATTATTGCGTCATACGGACTTATTTTAGCAATTGTGTTTAGAATTGCACCGTCATTAAACCGTATACAAATGGCTTTAAACAATATAAATTCTTCAAAAGAAATGATTAAAAAAATGAACGAAGAATACGAAAAAAATCATTTTGACAAAATTCAAACAAAACCCAAAAATATTGAAAACATGGATTTTCAAGACAATATACAATTTAAAAATATTTGTTTTTCTTATAATGAACAAAAACCGATACTAAAAAATATTTCATTTGAAATCAAAAAAGGTGAATTTGTCGGCATTATAGGTTTATCAGGTGCAGGCAAAACCACACTAGCAGACCTTTTAACAGGAATATTAACCCCAGATAGCGGAGAAATTCTTATTGATAACAATATTCTCAATGAACAAAACATATACGAATTTAGAAATATTCTTGGATATGTACCACAAGAAATGAATATTCTTGAAGACACATTTGAAAATAATGTAGCATGGGGCATGACTTATGGAAATATAAACAAAGAAAGAGTATTTGAAAGTCTTAAATCTGCTCAATTATATGACTTTGTAGAGGCTCAAGGTGGAATAAAATCTTATATAAAAGGATTGTCACAAGGGCAAAAACAACGACTATTGATAGCAAGAGCTCTATATAGAAACCCTCAAATTATAATATTTGACGAGGCAACTTCTTCGCTTGACGTTGAAACAGAAAACGATATTACACAAATGTTAACAAATTTAAAAGGTAAAAAAACAATTATTGCAATTGCACATAGACTTACAACGTTAAAAGAATGTAACAAACTTATCTACCTAAAAGATGGGTCAATCGTGGACGTTGGGACATTTGAAGAACTAAAAAATAAATACAAAGATTTTGAAAATTTAATAAACTTATCAAAACTATAAAAAAGACTTTACAATAAAAAAAGTCTTTGCTATAATAAGAACACAGATATTCCTCGATAGCTCAATGGTGGAGCAACCGGCTGTTAACCGGTAGGTTGTTGGTTCGAGCCCAACTCGGGGAGTATTTTTTTGTCCAAATATTCCCGAAAATTTTAACCGTAGGACAAAAGATTTTAGCTTTTAAACTGTGATTATAGGCTATCTTTGGGAGTTTTAGTAAAAAGCACTATCCATGAAAAAACTTATTTTATTCATATTTATTATTTTCATATCTTTGCCAGCATTTGCAAATTCGCAATATGACACAAAAGACAAAGTTTTAAAATCCGAATTAGGTTCTGTTGAAAAAATTGAATATGAAGACGTCGAACAAAATTACTCTGAAAAAAATCAGACAAAACAAATAGTTACAGTAAAACTGTTAACAGGCGAATTTAAAGGGCAAACGACTGTTGTTGACAACATGTTAACAAACAACCCTTATTATGATATTTTCTTAAAAAAAGGGGATAGAGTAATTTTGCATGCAGAATTTGAAAACGACGGAAACACTGTTGATTATTTTATTGCAGACATTCATCGTGTAAACTTTCTATATCTTTTGTTCTTCATTTTTGGCGGATTACTGATATTAGTTGGCAAAAACAAAGGGTTTTACAGTCTATTTTCAATTGTTGCAACAGTTCTTTTAATTCTTTTTGTAATGGTTCCTCTTGTAAGATGTGGTTTTAACCCTATTTTGTCCGCTTTAATAATATCTTTAATTTCTACTGCGATTACAATGTATCTTGTCGGTGGATTTAACAAAAAAAGTACAGCTGCGGTTCTTGGCACAATCGGAAGCTTAATTGTTGCATCAATTTTATCAATATTAACAATAAAATTCTCAAGATTAACAGGTTTTTGTTGTGAAGAAACAATGTTTTTATACCAAGCAGACCCAAATTTAGATTTCAAAGGTATTTTAACCGCATCAATGATGTTGGCAACATTGGGTGCAGTTATGGACACAGGAATGTCTATTGCAAGCAGTATAAACGAGTTTTACACAATTAACCCGAAACTTACAACCAAAGAATTATTCTTTTCGGGAATGAATGTTGGTAGAGATATTATCGGAACAATGGCAAACACGCTAATTTTAGTATATTTAGGAAGTTCGTTGCCATTAGTTTTGTTATCACAAAATATTGATTTGCAAAAGTTTTTTAACTTAAACCAAGTCGTTACAGAAATTTCTTCTGCGGTTATCGGAAGTATTTCACTTGTTATTTGTGTACCTATTACGGCAATAATTGCCGCACACGTTGTTGCAATGAACAAAAAAGAAGAACAAATCAAGGAATTTTTCAATGAAGAATAAAATTTTTTGGGTTTGTATCTGTTTTTGGACAATATTTACACTTTTAAGAGTTATATTTCATCAACCGTGGAGCGATGAAGCAAACGCTTGGGAATTAGTGCGAAACTTCCATCTTGGCTCAATCATGGACACAATAAAATACGAGGGGCATTTTTTTGTTTGGTACTTAATATTGCTACCATTTGCAAAATTAAATTTTGCATATCCTTATTCCATGCTTTTAATAAATTGGCTTTTTGGATTTTTCACAATTCTAACCCTTTGGAAATACGCACCATTTAATAATTTTATCAAAGTTGCAATAACTTTTTCATTTCCATTTTTTGCATATTATCCAATAGTTGCAAGATGTTATATGGTCGGAATATTCTTACTTTTTATCCTTTGTACAATGTACAAAAACAAATTAAAATATCCGATTATTTTCTCTGTTTTAGTATTTTTATGTGCAAATACCAGTTTAATGGCTTGTATCGGAGCTTTGTTTTTTGGAGTAATCTTACTTTTTGATTTATTCAAACAAAAACAATACTTTGATTTAAAAATCTGCTCGGCAATCGGATTTTTATGTATAATAACTCTTTTAATACAAATTTTGAATGTTCAATATGCAGGCGTACCAAGTACAAAAATCACAGGTATAACAAAAGAAATTTTCTTAAACCCGTTTGTATATTTCACCCCAATCGTAAACGCAATTTTACTTACAATTTTTACTTTAGGATTTGGAATAAGCCTTTTTAAAGACAAACTCGTTTTTAGTTTTTTAGCGATAACTTTTGGATTTTTAATCCTATTTTTCCAATTCTGTTATTGCGGAGATTTTTGGCATTGGTATTTTTTATATGTTTATTTAATTTGCGGATGTTGGATTGGATTTAATCGAGAAGCTTTAACCGAAAATATGAAAAAATCCACAACTATTTTTCTTTGCATAATTTCCATTTTATTCATTTTTGATTTTAAATATGAACCAAGAGTTTTTGTATCAAATTCAAAAATACTTGCTAATTTCATAAAAGAAAATAAACAGGCTCATTTTATATATTTTGATAACGTTTTAAACTCAACACTTCCTTATTTGCACGACGATAACTATTCTATTTCGTATTTTCAAAACAAAAATAGAACAAAACAAACCCTAGTATTTGAAAAAGTAAAAAATTATATAGATTTAAATAAAATAAATTATTCTATTTGGGCAAATTGTGACGAAATCAAAGAGATAAAAGACAAAAACGGAAATAAAATAACATTTTCTTTAGAAAAAAATCTTCAAAACCGATATTGCATATACAAAACCGAATATGTAGAAAAAAAATAAATTATGTTATAATATTTTCGTAATAATAAAACGAGGATTTAACGATGATTGAAATGCGTGTAATGGGTATAGCACTTGATACAAGAACAGGTTCACCAATTGTTGTACTTCACGACAAAGACAACCGAAAAGCACTACCTATTTGGATTGGCTCAGCAGAAGCAAGTGCAATCATAAGAAAAATTGAAAACTTGCAAGTTGCACGTCCAATGACGCACGATTTAATCATTGACATCATCAAAAAAACAGGTTATGAAGTTTTAAACTCAACACTTCCTTATTTGCACGACGATAACTATTCTATTTCGTATTTTCAAAACAAAAATAGAACAAAACAAACCCTAGTATTTGAAAAAGTAAAAAATTATATAGATTTAAATAAAATAAATTATTCTATTTGGGCAAATTGTGACGAAATCAAAGAGATAAAAGACAAAAACGGAAATAAAATAACATTTTCTTTAGAAAAAAATCTTCAAAACCGATATTGCATATACAAAACCGAATATGTAGAAAAAAAATAAATTATGTTATAATATTTTCGTAATAATAAAACGAGGATTTAACGATGATTGAAATGCGTGTAATGGGTATAGCACTTGATACAAGAACAGGTTCACCAATTGTTGTACTTCACGACAAAGACAACCGAAAAGCACTACCTATTTGGATTGGCTCAGCAGAAGCAAGTGCAATCATAAGAAAAATTGAAAACTTGCAAGTTGCACGTCCAATGACGCACGATTTAATCATTGACATCATCAAAAAAACAGGTTATGAACTTGAAAAAGTTGAAATTGATGACGTTGAAAAAGATACTTACTTTGCAACTCTTATTTTAGTAAAAGACGGCGAAGAAACATTAAGAATTGATTGCAGACCATCAGATGCCATTGCAGTTGCAATAAGAGTTGATGCACCGATTTTTGTTGCAGGGTCAGTACTTGCAACAGGTGCGGTATCAACAGACCCTTCAAAAGATGAAGAAGAAGCTCAAGAATTTAAAAATTTCGTTCAAAATTTGAAACCGTCTGACTTTGAAAAACTTTTAAAAGGTCATGAAGAATCAGACCAATAGATATTTTTAGATTTTTCAGTATTTTCTACCCAAACAAACGTTACCTGTTTATTTTGTTTAAACGGGTTTGTAGAATATGTTTGAGTTTTTTGTTTATTTTTCAATAAATTTTTTGAATACTTAAAAAATTCCATAGTAAAATTATTGCACATTTTTTGAATATTTAACCCCCAAAAAGTACTAAAAACCATTTTTTAACGGGTATTTGTGCTAGAATTAAAATATGAAAGAACTTGAGATAATTAATGCAATAAAAACCACACTATCGTCTGAATATATTGGCGATGATTGTGCTTTTTTAAAAGATTTAGATATTGTTGTAACTCAAGATAGCCTTGTAGAAGATGTACATTTTTCAAGAAAATATTCTACACCGTACCAACTTGGCTATAAATCAATTGCAGTCAATCTAAGCGACATCTACGCATCAGGCGGAATTGCAAAATATTTGACAATTTCTCTATCTTTACCAAAAGATATTGATACAAATTTTGTAAAAGAATTTTATGAAGGTGCAAAAAGTATTTTAAACGGGGCAAAAATAGTCGGTGGAGATATTACCGGCTCTGATAAAATTTTCATTTCTGTAACCGCAATCGGCTCAACAAAAGACAGAAGAATTTCATCACGTAAAAACGCCAAAATCGGATATAAAATTATAACAAACTGCACTCATGGTTCAAGTTCAGCAGGACTATTTGCACTACAAAACAATTTAAACAACTATGAAATATTAAAACAAGAACATTTAATGCCAACTATTTCAAACAAATTGTCAGATGAACTTGCAACAAAAACAAAAAACGATTATGCAATGATGGATTCGTCTGACGGATTAATGGACGCTTTGTTTAAAATAGCCGAAAGCAGTAACTGTACAGCAAAAGTCGACTTTAACAAAATTCCTTATGATAAAAATATTGAACAAATCAACGGATTTGATTACAAAAAAATGATTTTCTATGGCGGAGAAGATTATCGCTTAATTTGTGCCGTTGCAACAGAAGATTTAGAAAAAATTGACAAAACTTTATACACTGAAATAGGTGAAATAATAAAAAAAGAAGACGATACTATTGTTAAAGTGATTTTTGATAATGAAACAATAAATTTTAATAAAAAAAGTATCGAAAATAATTTATTTAATCATTTTTAATTGACAATATCTATTAAAATTGATAATATTTTTGAAAAAGGAAAAACAAAATGAACATATTCAAAAAAGCATTCACACTGGCAGAAGTCGTACTCGTAATGGGTATTATCGGAATTGTTGCAACACTAACAATCACAAATGCAACAAGAGATTCTGACGTTGCCGAAAAAGTTGCACAAGTAAGAAAAACTGATGAAATTCTATCGGCTGCACTTGCCCAAGCAGTTGCAGAAAACGGAGAAATAAACACATGGGGAACCGATGGTGGTATACCTAATAATGCAACCGTAGGTTCAGTACTTTTTTCATACTTAAAATTAAAAAAGAATTGTACAACAGGCACTGGTTGTTGGACAAGCGGTATCGCAGGAAAATTACCAACATCAAATCATGAGGTAACAGAATCTAATGGTGGAAACATTAATTCAACAACACAATATTACAAAGGCATACTTATAAATGGAGTTTCAATTGCTGTCGATTACAGCGGATTACGTAGAATTATTTTTGATGCAAATGGAAAAGATAAAGGGACATATAGATTTGGTGATGATATTTTGGAATTCAGAATTTCAGATAAAGGTTATGTCTACCCTCTAGAAAGTAGTAGTTCTGATAATCTTAAACCATGTCTTACTGATAGAGGAGCAGGATACTGTACAAAATGGGTATACAAATTCGGTAATCAAGATTATCTAAAACCTTGCCGAAATAAATTAAATTGGGATAGCATACATACATGCAGATAATTTGATAATATTTTAAATAGAACAATGGGCGGAACGTACGTTCCGCCCATTGTTCTATTATTTCTTTATTATCATTATTGCAATGATGATTTTACCATATCCATTTCATCTAAAGATGCGTGAACTGAACGACAACCGCAATCTACATACAAGATTTCACCTGTTGTTCCGCTTGCAAGTGGTGAGCATAAGAATAAACCGGCTTTACCAACATCTTCTAATGAGGTATTACGTTTTAGAGGTGATTTTAAAGCACCTGCTTTTAACATATGGTCAAAGCCAGAAATACCTTTTGCGGCAAGAGTTTTAATAGGACCTGCTGACAAGCAGTTAACTCTTACACCATTTTTACCCATATCCATTGCTAAATATCTCATTGATGATTCTAATGCTGCTTTTGCAACACCCATAATATTGTAATTTGCAACGTAGTATTGTGAACCCAAATATGTCAACGCAAGAACTGAACCGCCCTCATTCATAAGAGGTCTTGCTTCTCTACAAATTGAAACTAGTGAGTATGCACTTACGCCAAGTGCCAAGTCCCAACCTTCTTTTGATGTATTAATAAATTCACCTTGCAAATCATCTCTGTTTGCAAATGCTACTGCGTGAACAACAAAATCTAATTTGCCATAAACTTTTTCACATTCAGCAAAAACTGCTTTTACTTCGTTTTCTTTTGTTACATCGCAAGACATTATCAATTTTGAATTCATATCTTCTGCCAAAGGTCTTACACGTTTTTCCATTACTTCACCAGCGTAAGTAAAAGCAATGTCTGCACCTTCGTCAAATAATTGTTTTGCAATTGCGTATGCTATACCATGAGTGTTTGACACACCAAATATAATACCTTTTTTACCTTGCATAATTCCCATAATTTTACCTCCTTATGGATAATTTTTTTAAAATCCTTTATAAATTTTACCAAAAAAATAATAATACGCAAATTAGCCGACTAAACCAGTCTTTCGCCTGTTTGCTTATCAAAATATAAAAAGTCTGCAGGGTTTAAACTCAATTCAAATTCATCTTCAATCAAATAATCCGTACTTAATTTTGCACAGCATTTATTTTCACCAATATTAAAATATACAATCTGTTCAGAGCCTAATAATTCAGTCATATCGACTTTAACTCGTAATTTAATTCTACCTGTTGAATTCAACATAAATTCAGGTCTTATACCAACTATAACCTCTTCACGAACACCCAATTTGTCTAAAATTTTATGTGGTAATTCAATAACAGGTTCTGACATTATCAAAGTCCCGTTAACAATTTTGCAATCGATAAAATTCATCTGCGGAGAACCGATAAAACCTGCTACAAATTTATTTTTAGGGTCATTATAAACATTCAACGGAGTGTCAACTTGTTGAATTTTGCCTTTGTCCAAAATTACAATTCTATCACCCATTGTTAGGGCTTCCGTTTGATCATGAGTTACATAAATAAAAGTCGTTTGCAATTTTTCGTGTAATTTTTTAATTTCAGCTCTCATTTGCACTCTTAATTTTGCATCAAGATTTGACAAAGGTTCGTCCATTAAAAATACTTTCGGATTTCTTACAATTGCACGACCCAACGCAACACGTTGACGTTGTCCGCCAGACAATTGTTTTGGTTTTCTATCTAAATATTCTGTCAAATTCAAGATTTCAGCAGCTTCTCTAACTTTTAAATCAATTGTTTCTTTATCAACTTTACGCATTTTCAAACCAAATGCGATATTTTCATAAACTGTCATATGCGGATATAGTGCATAACTTTGGAAAACAAACGCTATATCTCTATCTTTTGGGTGAACGTTATTGACCTTTTTATCACCAATGTAAATATTTCCGCCAGAAATATCTTCCAAACCTGCTATCATTCGTAAAATCGTAGATTTACCACAACCAGAAGAGCCAACAAGAATAATAAACTCTTTATCTTTTATTGTTAAATCCACCCCATCGATTACACGTTTTTTATCGTAAGCTTTTACGATATTTTCAAGTCTAACTTCACTCATTTACTACTTGCATTACCTTTTCTGTCGGAATTAATACATTATATGTTGTTCCTTGCATTGCTTCAGTATCAACCCAAACATTACCTTTTAACATTTTAATGGCATTTTTTATCGTTGCAAAAGCAATAGAACGAACAATAACTTTTTTATTCGGATTGTCTAATTGTGCATACGGCTCAAACAAAGTAGCCATTTCTGTTTCACTTATACCCAATCCCATATCATGAATTGAAAATAACATAAATGATTTTTCACTTGCATTTTCAAATGGAACTAAACCAGCTTCACTTACATATTCCAAGTCCGGATGTTTTACATTTATTGTAATTTCACCCACATCAGTTGATGCAACTGCGACTTCAACAATATTTTGTAAAATAATTTTCAAAACTTGTTCATCTGAATAAATAGTTCTTTTTATATCAGAAGAAACCTCAACAGCAACATTTAATTTTTTTGCGTTAATTTCTTCTTCATTTGATTTTATTGCATTATTCAATACGTTTACCGCATCAAAATAACTAAATTTATGCTCAAATAAATTTGACTCAGTTTTTGACAAATCAACAATACGATTAAACAATAATAAAACTTCTTCTGAATTTTTATTTATGATATTCAAATATTTTTCTTGTTTTTCACTTAATTCTCCACCTAATCCATCTAAAATTGCTTGTGAAAAACCGACAACAGATTGCAAAGGAGTTTTGAATTCTCCTGCAAGCTTTACGATAAAATTATTTTTGTCTTTATTAATTTTTTTAGAACTTTCATGCTCAACAATTATACTTGTTAAAGTTTTATAATTTTGAGTGTTATTTCGCATTACAACAAGAAAACCCTCATCAGTTCTTCTTGCTGATAATTCAAAAAATAAATCCTTATCAAGATTTGATTTTGTACGAACAGCAACTGTCTTTTCTATATCTGCTATTTTCAAAATAAAATCCATTGCATTTTCTAAAATGTCATCAATATAACCCTCTGCGAAATTTTCTTTCAAATCACTTAAAGTCTTTTGTGCTAAATCGTTATACCACAAAAAACTACCTTGATTATTCAATAACACTACATTGTCAGGAAGCTTTGTTAATAAATCTTCTTCCTCATCTTTTGCAAATAAATTTTTAAAAAATTCTATCATAAACACCTTTACTTTCTTAGTATATCATGAACCGACATTTTGGCAAACTTTCAAAAATTCCCGCTACTTGACGAAGATTCTATTAAGTTTTGTAAATTATATAAAACAAAGACGGCAAAAATTTTTTTTTACCGTTTTAAAGCATACGTAACACATGGGAGAAAGTTTAAAATGAATGAATTTGATAATATTAACGCACTTCGATTTCAAAAAATCGATATAAAACGTGATAAAGCAAAAAAATCTGCAGCTCCGGAAGGTTGCGAAGAAGATGTTGAATATACAAATTTTCAAAACGCAAAAGCAGAATCTTTAGGACGTTCACAAGTTTCAAAACCTGATACTATTGAAAACGATGTAAAATTTATGATGAAAAATCCTAAATTTTGTATGCAAGCAAATATGTTTTTCGACAATGCTTATGAGCTTTTAAAACAAAAAAATGAAGAACATGCATACGAAAAATCAGCTCAAATGCTAACTTCATTCAAAAACGAATTCTTATTAATGAAATAAAAAACTTTGGTTTTAGGTTTAATAATAAAAAAAGGCGGTTTGCAAATTGCAAACCGCCTTTTTAT
>CAZKJV010000009.1:0-23624 GCA_964553175.1 uncultured Muribaculaceae bacterium
AATTTTTGTTATATCTCCGTTGAAAAATTCTATATTTGGACAGTTCTTTTTTAAATCTTTAATATTTTTTATTAATTCTTTAATTTTTGCTCTACCTTTTTGAGAGTTTAAATAATTAATATTTTTTTCAATTGTCAATAGAAGTGCATAACTTGGCGAGGTTGTTGAGATTTTTGCTAAACCTTTTTTAACGTCAAGTTCTGTATTTGTGTGTAATAAAGCTGTTGGATTTAGACCGCCTGCTGTTTTGTGTAAAGATTGAATAGTAAAATCTGCAATATTTACTGCACTTTGTGGTAAATCATCACTAAATGGGTATAAAGCTCCGTGTGCTTCGTCCACAATTAAGTATGCGGAATATTTTTTGCAAATGTTTTGTAGTTTTTGTATGTCGCAAGTAACTCCTTCATAGCTTGGAGATGTTACTATAACGGCCTTTATTTTATTGTTTTTTAAATAATTTTCTAAATCTTGTTCTTTTAATTCTGTTGGAATGTCCCAATTTTTATCGGTTTCAAGTGAGTAAAATATTGGGTTTGCCCCTGCAAGTTCTACTGCGTTTTTGTGGCAAGGGTGAGAGTTTTCCCAGATTAAAACATTATTATTTTTATTTACGCAAGAAAGAACCGCTCCGATAATTCCACTTGTAGAGCCGTTTGTTAAAAATAAAGTCTGTTTTGTCCCATAGATTTTTGAGGCTTGTTTTTCAGCGTTTTCAAGAGCTTCTTGTGGGTTATGTGTGTCAGTTTCTGAAATATCTTTTTTATAAAATTGTTGAAATTTTGAGGTTATAAAAAAGCTTTGACTGTGTGATGGCGTTGTAAAACATTTTCTTTTATATGTTTTTTGAAATAATTTTATAAGGCTCATTATTCTTTACTTTCGGTTTCTATACCTTCAATTAAACCATTTTCAGCATGAGGGGTTTCTGTTGTTGAACTTGTGTCTTCTATGTCAGATGCGTTTAGTCCTTCTTCTTTTAGAATTTCTTCTAACAGATTATTCGCATAACCTAAATTTGTATTTTTTATAGATTTTGAGCCTTCCATTGTTGAACCAATAAGCCAACCTAACGCATACATTATTGCAACAGCAGGAACAACTGTTGTACTTGAAGCAACAACAGAAGTGTAATTAATTCCGCCGTTCATGTACAAAGCAACACTTCCAAAAATTAATAAAGATGTGCATGCGAAAAATAATGCTGTATTTTGTTTGTATTGAACTTTTTTGTTTGCCATTATTTATTTTTAGCTTCCATGTTTTTGTTCATACAATATTGAATCAATGTCATCTTATCAACGTTAACTTGATGAACAAAACGTCCTGATAATAAGAATTTACCTGTATCTTGTTTTTCCATACGAATTGGTTGTAACCAGCAATAAATTGTTTGGTCTTCGTTAAGGTTGATTTCAATTTTGTATTCTTTTTCCAAATCAATTGATTTAGAAGTCATGAATTTTAAACCACCTGCTGAAAGGTCCATTGTTGTAATTTCATATTCATTATCAAGAGTATCAACCATTTTTGTTTCAGTAATGAATTTGATACGTGTGAATTGTCTTCTTTGTAAAAATCTATGTTTTTTAGGGTTAGCAATAAATATTTCATTGTCAGAAATTTCTGTTGCGTGAGAGTTGAAGAATAAAATTCCGTTTGGAGTTTGTGAATAAAATTCGCAAACAAGTCTTAATTTAAGACCAGTTGTCGGATATTTCATTTTCATTGAAAAACCTTTGTCAGAAACGTTTGTTACGACACCTTTGTTTGTGAAGTTAAAATCTTTAGGTACGATAGTTACATTTTGGTCTATTTTTATAAGTTCGTTCATTTTATATAACCTTTCTATACATTATTTTTCGTTACTCTGACTACGCCGACAGATTTTGTTTTAATATTCTGACTAATTTCATTATACGACATAATTGAAATTTGTGGGTAATAATTTTCAACTAAATTTCTAAAAGCTCGTCTAATAGGTGATGAGCATAAGATTACAGGTTGACAACCGTATGTTGTAAGAGCTTTTTGAATTTCTGCATTAATACTGCTAAATAGCAATTTTGAATATGTCGGATTAATTGTTAAGCTTTGAGAATCAGGACTTATTCCCTCTGCAAGAGTTCTTTCAACGTCAGGTGAAATTGTAATTGCCATTAATTCTCCGTTATCAGCAACGTTTTGACGACAAATACTTCTTGCAAGTGCTTGTCTTACTTTTTCTGTTAAGTAGTTATAATCTTTGCTGAATTTAGATTGCAAGCTGATAGTTTCCAAAATTGTTTTTAAGTCACGAATAGTAACTCTTTCACGTAACAAGTTTTGTGCAATTTGTTGAATATCAGTTATTGTCATATCTTTCATCAAGTCATCTACGTAACTGTCTGAAACTTCTTTTCTCAAGTTGTCAACCAATTGTTGAACATCATTTCTTGTAAGAATTGCTGCAGCATTTTTCTTGATAACTTCTGTCAAGTGAGTTGAAACAACCGCTGATGGGCTAACAACTGTATATCCATAGGCTTCCGCATAATCTTTTTGATCTTCTTCAATCCACAATGCAGGTAATCCAAATGCAGGTTCAATTGCATTAATACCTTTGATATTCGGATTATCTTCACCGCCCATTGCATTCATTGCAAGGCTTCTATCAGGATAAACTTCGCCAGCTTCAATCGGGTCGCCTTTTAATTTAATTTGATAAGTGTTTGGTGATAATTGAAGATTGTCCCTAACTTTTATTGACGGTAAAACGATACCTAAATCTAATGCTGTTTGACGTCGAATTTGTGCTATACGTTCAAGTAAATCTCCGCCCATTTCAACATTTAAAAGTGGTACAAGTCTATAACCAACTTCAATTTCAATTGTTTCAACCGCAAGAAGTTCCATAACACTTTCTCTTGAAGCTTTTTTGTTATTCTTTTTGCCTGTTCTTTCTGCTTTTTCTGCAGCTTCTTTAAGTTTTTGTTCTTCCTCTTTTGCTCTTAATTGTTCGGTGTATTTATAATAAGCCCAACTACCGGAACCAATACCAATTATAAAGAATGGTAATGTAGGCATTCCCGGAACAACACCTAAAAATAGTAGCAAGCCGGAAACAACGCCTAAAACTCTCGGGTCAGAGAACATTTCTTTGCTGATGTCTTGAGATAAAGATTCATCTTTACCGCTGGCACGTGATACAATCAAACCTGTTGCGGTAGAAATTAAAAGTGCAGGTAATTGAGATACAAGACCGTCCCCAACTGTTAAAATTGTATATGTTGTTAAAGAGGTTTGAAAATCCATTTTTAACATAACAATACCGATGATAAATCCACCGATAATGTTAATAATGGTAATTAAGATACCTGCTGTGGCATCACCTTTAACGAATTTTGAAGCACCGTCCATAGTACCATAGAAATCAGTTTCTCTTTCAAGGTCTTTTCTTCTTCGTTTAGCCTCTTCGTCATCAATAATCCCCGCATTTAAGTCTGCGTCAATACTTAATTGTTTACCTGGCATTTTATCCAATGTAAAACGTGCTGTTACTTCAGCTACACGAGTTGCACCGCCTGTGATTACCATAAAGTTGATAATAACAAGGATTACGAAGATTACAAAACCTACAACATAGTTCCCGCCGACAACGAATTCCCCAAACGAGTGAATTACGTTTCCAGCTTCACCATAAAGTAAAATAAGTCTTGTAGAACTTACGTTTAGACCTAATCTGAATAACGTTGCAATCAACAAAACAGTAGGAAAGCTTGAAAAATTAAGCGGTTCTTTTGTGTATAAACAAACCAAAAGAATAATTACTGATAAAGAAATGTTTATGGTTAAAAGTATATCAAGGATTGCAGGTGGTAAAGGTAATACCATCATTGCAACAATAAATACAAGCCCTACAGCAAGTGAGATATCGCTATTTTTCAATAATTCTGAAATTTTACCGAAATTCATTTATTGTTGTTACCTTACCCAAGATTATCTTTTGTTTTTGTTGTATACGTATGCAAGAATTTCTGCGACCGCTTGAAACATTTCTGATGGTATTATATCACCAATTTCAACTAAAGAGTAGAGGGTTCTTGCAACAACCCTATTTTCAACAATTGGAATGTTGTTGTTTTGTGCTATTTCTCTTATCTTAAATGCAATAAAATCGGCACCTTTAGCCACTACATAAGGTACAGGTTTTACGCTTCGGTCATATTTTAATGCAACGGCGTAATGTGTCGGATTTGTTACAACTACATCGGCAGTTGGAACTGCTGACATCATTTTTTGTTGTAAAATTTGCATACCAAAGGCTTTAATTTTACTTTTAATTTTTGGATCCCCTTCGGTATCTTTATATTCATCTTTAATTTCTTGTTTTGTCATTTTGATTGATTTTTCAAATTGGTATGTTTGGAATTTTAAATCTAAAAATCCGATAATCAAAATTGCTAAGCACATGTTTAAAAACATTTGTGCCAAAATCGAGCCAATTACATGAAAAACGATATTGGGGTCAGCACCTAAAAGGGCATACATTTCGTCTAGTCTTCCGTTAACTACTGAAAATCCGCAAGCTCCTACGATAATTATTTTTAATAAGGATTTTGCAAGTTCCATAAGTTTTTGAGGTTCAAATGGATTTAACAATCTTTTTAATCCGTCTACCCATTTTTTAGGTGAAACATTATCAAATTTTGGTTTTATTTTATCAAGAGCAAACATATTGCCGATTTGCAATCTTATCGCAACAATAGTTAGGATAAAGATTGAAAGCATAAATGGTAGAAGTGCTTCTGCCATAAGTCGCATATATGGTGCAACTGTTCCCATAAATTCGCTTGGGTCGTAACTTTTTGGGTTGAGGTTTGTAAAAGAATGGTACATTGCAACTTGCATACGGTTCATCATCCAGCCTGCAAAAGCACCAAGCATAACGATGCCGATAGTAATTGTTACTCCCGACATTAAGTCTTTGCTCTTGGCAATATTTCCCTTGTCCCGTTCTTTCTTTCGACGACGGGGGGTGGCTTCTTCGGTTCTGTCTGCTCCGTCATTTGCCATTGTGTTGCGTTAAAATCCTTTCCTTTAAAAAATTGTTGCTATTTGCGTTAGTACTTTTTCAAGAATTATTCTTGCATATTCTGAAATTGGACGTATGAAAATCATACAAAGTAGTAATCCAACATAAATTTTCAGTGGCATTGCAACCATAAAAATATTCATTGCCGGCATAAGTTTTGAAACGAAGCCTAGTAAAATATCTTTTATCAGTAATACACTGAAAATAGGCATAGAAATTCCTATTGCAATGCTAAACATTTGTCCTGTCATATAGATTACTTTTTGTACTAAAGCTCCGTCGAATATAAATGAATAACCGATAGGAACATGTGCAAAACTGCTATATAATGCAGAAAGTAACCATTGGTGAGCATTCAAACCAATGAAAACCATTGTTAATAATAAGGTGAATGCTTGTGAAATAATAGGTGAAGTTGAACCAGATGCGGGGTTAAACGCTTGGCTGATTGATAGTCCCATTTGAATAGAGAACATATTTGCACCTAATTCTGCCGCCATAAATACCAAATTTGCACAAAATCCGATGATATAACCAATTGCAAATTCTTTTATCATTACGCAAGTTAAACCTGCAACTTCGTGTGGTATCATAAATTGCGTGTGTCTTTGTACAAAAGGATAAATAATGAATGCAATAAATCCAACAAGCCAAACTTTTACTTGCATAGGTATTGGATAAGTTGAATAAAGTGGTGCCGCCATAAGTAAGCCGTTTATTCTTACAAAAACAGCCATAAAAACAAGGATATTTGCAGGTGAAAATATTTGTAATAAATTAAAATCCACAAGCACTCCTTACATTTAGCTGATTAATCCCGGAATCATATCAAAAAATTCGTTTACCGCTGAAATCATTAGATTTATCATCCAAGGCATTAGAATAATTAATGTCAAAACACCGACGATAATTTTTGGTACGATTGTTAATGTTGATTCTTGAATTTGTGTAATAGCTTGAAAAATACTTACTGCTAAACCAACGATAACCCCTACAACCAAAACAGGTGTAGCTAATTCTAAAACAAGAACGAACATTTTTTGAAGTAGTGTTATTATTAAATCTTGATTCATTTCAGTCCTCTATTTTATGACGCTGCCGCAAAACCTTCGACTAACGATTTTATAATTAAATACCAACCGTCAACCATTACAAACATGATTAGTTTGAACGGTAATGCAATTGTCGTAGGTGGTAAAAACATCATACCCATTGAAACAAGTACGCTTGAAATTACAATATCAATAACAAGGAATGGTAAAAATATTACAAAACCGATTTTGAATGCCGTATTTAATTCACTGATAATAAATGACGGAATTAATACGTACGTCGGAACATCGTCAATATTTTTAGGCTTTTCTATTTTTGCCATTTTGATAAATAGTGCAAGTTGTTTTTCATCAGTTTGAGCAAACATAAATGCTCTAACTGGTTTTAAACCCCTATCAAGTGCGGCTTGTTGTGTAATTTGATTATTCATATATGGTTGTAATGCCGTTGTATTAATCTTATTAATAGTTGGTGCCATTACAAAAAATGTTAAAATTAGTGCTAAGCTTATTAAAATTTGGTTTGGCGGTAGTGAACCTGCACCTAAAGCTTGTCTTGTAAGTGATAAAACGATTGCAATTCTTATAAATGCAGTTGTCATAATCAAAATACTTGGTGCAAGAGTTAAGATTGTCAACCAAATAAGAATTTGTATACCGTTTGAAAAATCTTGCGGAGTGTTTGCTTGTTGCATTCCGATGTTTATGTTCGGAAATGACAATGCAGCACTTGCTATTGGTGTTGATAATATAAACGCAAATGCAGTAAATAATACCTTTTTCAGTATGTTTTTATTCATTTTATCCCTAATTTCTTTTTTTGTGATAGTTTTCCATTAATATTCTAATTTATATTTGTTTTTAAGGCTAATTCTTAATGTTTATTAATAATACAAAAGTTTTGTTTTTGTTGTGTTGCAACGAAAAAAGCAGTCGATTTAATCAACTGCTTTTTTCTAAAAATATATGAAGTTAACTATTTGCTTTCAACGGCATAAACGCTAACTTGTTTTCTGTCACGTCTGTGAGGCTCAAATTTAACAACGCCATCAACCAAAGCAAATAATGTATCATCTTTACCGATACCTACATTGTTACCTGGGTGGAATTTTGTTCCTCTTTGGCGAACAATAATGTTACCAGTTTTAACAGCTTCGCCGCCGAATTTTTTTACGCCTAAACGTTGAGCTTCGGAATCACGTCCGTTACGGGTGGAACCCATCCCCTTCTTATGTGCCATGTTTAACCTGCTTTCTAATTATAAATCTTGTATTACTTTTTTAATGTTTCTATGCTTCTGTTGTTTCAGCTGTTTCAGCTGTTTTTTTAGAAGCTGTTGTTCTGATTTTGTTAATCATAACTCTTGTGTATTCTTGTCTGTGACCACGTTTTACACGGTAGCCTTTTTTAGGTCTTTGTTTGTAAACGATAACTTTTTTTGCTTTATCATGACCTAAAATAACGCCTTCAGCACTTGCGTTTTTTACGTATGGTTGACCAACTTTTGATTTTTTGCCGTTTACAAGCATAACCACTTTGTCAAATACGATTTTGCTGTCTTTTTCACCTTCAAGTAGTTCTACGTCTACGTAACGACCTTCTTCTACTTGGTATTGTTTTCCGCCTGTTTCTACTATTGCGTACATTGTAAAATCCCTTTCTGTTTTAGGAATCGTAACCGTTTTGCGGTTTTTAAGAACGATTTACCTGTCTAATTTACTTATATCTGTATGTATATCTATTATTTACCGCTGAAATTATACTGTCAAGCATGATTTAAAAAATATTTCACTTTATTTTTAAGATTTTAAATTAATTTTCACGAGTTAAAAAAGTCAAATATTTATCGCCGTATTTTTTCTGTTTTAAGAGTTTATAATTGGCAAAATCTAATTTCACCGTATGTTCAAGTATTATTATTTTACAATTTTTTATTGTCGAAAGAGCTTGCTCGTAAACACCTGCGTAATATGGCGGGTCTACATAAACAACATCAAAAAATTCTTCCATAGAAAATTTTAGGCTATCACCTTTTATTAATGTTTGTTTTTCTCCAATGGATTTATAATTATTTTCTAAAATTCTATAAACTTTTGGATTTTTTTCTATCGCAGTAACTTTTGAGAACCCTCGAGAAATGGCTTCAAGTCCCATTATTCCGGAGCCGGCAAACATATCAAGAAAAGTCGCACCGTCAAAATCGATTAATGATTGCAAGGTGTTAAAAAGTGCCATACGAACTTTTGACAATGTTGGTCTTGTAATATTTTCGTCTGGTGCTATAACCTTTTGTCCTTTATATTTTCCTGCCGTTATATTCATTTATGCTCCATTGATTGAAAAATAAACATCTTTCAAACGTTTTTTACTGATATGTGTATAAAGTTGTGTTGTTGCAACATCGCTATGTCCTAAGAGTTCTTGTACAACACGCAAATCTGCTCCGTTTTCAAGTAAATGTGTTGCGTATGAGTGTCTTAGAGTGTGTGGTGAAATATTTTTGTGAATTTTTTTACCTTGTTCGTGAATAAATGTATAAATATCTTGGCGGGTGAGAAATCTACCTTTGTCAGAAATTAATAAAATATTTGTTTCAAGTCTGAATTTTTTTATCAAAAAATCTCGTTCCTTTAGATAATTTTTTAAAGCTTCGATTGCTTTTGTTCCCAGTGGTACAATTCGTTCTTTAGAACCTTTTCCGAATGCGGTTAAATATTTTGCACTTAAATCAAAATTATTTATTTTTAAATTGGTTAATTCTGAAACACGAAGTCCGCAACCATAGAGCAATTCGACTATTACTTTTTGTGTTTTAGTTAAATTTTCTCTTAAAATATCTTCGATTTCTGCTATTGTCATTACTTTTGGTAATCTTTGTGGAATTTTTGGACGTTCTACCGTTATTGTTGGGTCAATTTTGCATAATTCGTTCGCACAAAGCCATTTAAAAAATCCTCGTATAGATGCAATTTTACGGATAACACTTGTTGGTGAATAATCTTCTTCTCGTAAAAAACGGATATAAGAATTTATGCTCATACGAGTAATATTATTAAAATCAGGGTGCTGACAAAAATCTAAAAACATTAATAAATCACGACGGTATGCGTCTATGGTGTTTTTTGATAGACCTCGTTCAAGCTCTAAATATTCTAAATATTCTGATAAAATTTGGGTATCCATATTTTATCATTATAGAATTTTTAATAAAATTTATAATGCTTTAAATAATGGATTTATTTGACGATTTTTGATTTTGTGTCGTAAATAATGTCTTCAAGTGGTTTGTTTATATACTTGAAAGATTGAACTCCATTGTTATCAACTTCAACTACTCCGTAGCGATTATTTCGTTTAACAACAAAAGCTTGAGTGGTTTTGTTATAAAAATATGAGTAAATCTCTTGATAATTTGAAAATACAATTTCTTTGCCGTCAGAATTTAGTACGCCAAAAAAGTTTTCATTTTTATATAAAAATACGTAATCTTTGTTCTTTTTTCTATAAGCGTAAATATCATTTTCGTAGGGTTCTAAATTCTCATTTTTTAGAAGTTGTAATCCGTTGTATTTGCATTTTGTTATTTTTTTACCGTCGTATCTCAAGACGCCATATTTATTATGTTTTTGAACTTTTAACCAAAGGTCATCATATTCAGAAAATCTTTCGATTTTGTCATAAATATAGGGCACAATTAGTTTGTTTTTTGCATTTAAAACTCCATATTTTGAGTTTAATTTTGTAATATATCCTGCAAAATCGGAATTGATATTTATTTCAATAATATCTTGATAAATTGGTTTTAAAATAAATGTTCCGTATAAATCAGAAATTCCCCAAAGGTTATTTTTGGAAACAAAATAGGTATTGTGCTCTTCGTCGAATTCGATTTCATCGTAAATCATTGGAATTACAACTTCTAAAAATTGGTTTAAAATTCCGTCATAACCGTGTTTCCTTATATAAAAATTGTTGTGTTCAAAAGAGATTATGTCAAAACTTAAATCAAGAATCCAAGTGCTGTCATCTGTTGAAAATATTCCGTATTTATTGTTTTTTCTTGCAATATAATAGTTGTTTGTTGTGAGGGTTAAATTGTCTAAATGTGGCACTATTTCCCATTTTTCAATAAAGAAATTATAAAGTCCGTATTTGCCGTCAGTTTTTATTATGAAGAAATTATCACTACCGTTTTTTATTTCGTCATAAATCGGTTTAAGCACCGGACTTCCGTTTGCGTTCATTATGCCTACTTTTCCGTTTAGTTCAACAAGATAAAAATCGTCTTTTGAATTAGATATTTTTTCGATTTTATCGTAATTTTTTAAGATGTATTTTTTGTATTTAACAACGTAATATTTTCCGTTTTTTATAACAATTTTCCCTAAATCTTCTGCAAAAACAGGGCTTGCAAAAATAAAATTAAATAGAAAAAAGATAAAAAATATAAAGGTTATTTTTTTCATACTTCACCTATATTTTTATTACCGGTTAATCAACAGAGAAGATTTCTTTAATATCTTCAAATGTAAGTGATTTTGTAATATTTCTATCAACAGAAATTACGCTGTCAACAAGGTTACGTTTGATAGCTTTAAGTTTTTGGATTTTTTCTTCAACTGTGTTTTTAGTAATAATTCTATAAACGAATACTTTTTTAGTTTGTCCGATACGGTAAGCACGGTCGGTTGCTTGGTCTTCAACTGCCGGATTCCACCAAGGGTCATAGTGGATTACGTAATCAGCACCTGTTAAGTTCAAACCTGTACCGCCGGCTTTTAAGCTGATTAAGAAAATAGGTATGCTTGTTGAAGAGTTAAATCTTTCAACCGCACCTTGTCTGTCTTTTGTTTTACCTGTCAAGTATTCATACGAAATTCCGCTACGTTCTAACCAGCCTTTTATAATATCTAACATATCAACAAATGAACTGAATAATAGAACTCTATGACCTTCAGAAATGATTTGTTCAAGCATTCCTTTTAAGTGTTCAAATTTACCTGATAAAATATCGCCTTTAACCATCTCTTTATCGTACAAGCGAGGGTGACAGCAAATTTGACGTAATCGTAATAAAGCTGAGAAAATAGACATTCTGCTTTTTTCAAGGCCGTTTTGTTCAATTGATTTAAACAATTCTTCTTTTGTGCTATCCAATACATCAAGATAGAAGTCTTTTTGTTCAGGTGTCATTTCGCAGTATGCAATATTTTCAACTTTATCTGGTAAATCTTTTGCAACGTCACGTTTCATACGGCGTAAGATAAACGGATAAATTTGCATTTTTAAACGTTTTTCTACTGTTTTGTCTTGACGTTCCATAATTGGGTTTACGTATCTAAAATTGAATTCAGCAACATTGAATAAAAATCCAGGCATTAAGAAATCAAATACAGACCATAATTCTTCAAGTCTATTTTCAATTGGAGTACCGGAAAGAGCTAATTTATGGTCAGCATTCAACATTTTTACTGATTGTGCTGTTTGGCTCATTGCGTTTTTAATATTTTGAGATTCATCAAGAATTACATATCTGAATTTTATATCTTTTAAATCCTCAATATCACGGCGGATTAATGCGTAACTTGTAATTACGATATCGTATTCAGGAATTTTGTCAAAAAGATTTTTTCTGTCTACGCCTGAAAGTTTTAAGCAACTTAATTCAGGAGTGAATTTTTGAATTTCTGATTCCCAGTTAAACACAACGGAAGTCGGGCAAACTACCAATACCGGCATGTTTCCGTCTTCTTCTTTTGCTTTTTGAATTAGACTTAATGCTTGAAGTGTTTTACCAAGACCCATGTCATCAGCCAAAATTCCGTTCAAGCCGTATTTATACATAAACCACAACCAACTGAAACCTTTCATTTGGTATTCACGCAATTCAGCATTTACGCCTTTTGGTAAAACTAAGTCTTCTTCGGTTGAGAATGATGAAATTTGTGACCAGAATTTTTCAAATTCTTCGCTTAAAACTAAATCAAAACCTCTTGTTTGAAGCTCTTGAACTAAGCCGGCACGGTATGTTTTTACTAAAAATTTGTTTTCATCATTTCTATATGCATCAAATGAGTTGAAAGATCTCATCATTGCATAAATATCTTCCGCAGGGTATTCTACAAAGCCTAAACTTCTTACACGACTATATTTTTCGTTGTTTTGAATTGTTTCGTAAATCTCGTCAAAGTTGATAATATCTTCGCCAACTTGACCATATAATTGAATTTCAAAGCTGTCTTTTGAATCTTCAGAAAAGTCAATTTTTGCACACATTCTAAATGGTTCTTCAATAAGTTTAAAGAAGCTTATGTCGTCTTTTTCTTCAAAAACCCAACTATCGCCCGCTTTGTTCATATAATAGTTGTAAAAATCAATTGCGTTTTCTTTTTCCAGTGCTAAATTATTTGTTTGCATTGGAACAAATTTACAAGCTAAAAGCATTTGATAGGATTCTATTTCGTGTTTAATATTACGTTTAACCCAGTAAATCATATCGTTTTCTTTACTTTTTACTGTAACGTAAGGTGTTTTGTCTGCTGTTTTTGAAAATGGTACACGAACTCCATCATATTCAAATTCTAAAGACGCTTTCAAGGATTGGTCATAATCAATACCCAAGGTTACGATTTTTTTCGGTGGTCGTTGTTCTAAAAATAATTTGCTAATCATTTCAGAAACTTCGACGTCAATAACTTCTTGAATTTTTGGTAATTCTTCATAGATGAATTTACCGCCCTCTGCATCTTTTAAATCTGTGAAAGTAGATTTTAAAAGGTTTTGAGGTATAACATTCATTGACACATTTGTCGGGAAGATAATATTTTTGTATCTGCCCCATTTTATTTGTCTTGAAAAATATCTTACTTCTTCAAACGGTATAATATCGTCTTTATCTGGACGACGCCAGAATAATTCAAGTGTAATATTTCCTGCTTGAGAAGTGTTAACAGATAAAACTAAATTCCATTCTTTGTCTGTAAATTTAATTCTGTTTTTTGTTTTTTCGTCTAAAACTTCATCAGCTTGAGCCAATAATGGAAACATCGGTGCGAATTTCGGAATCGGAATATCATACCAACCGGCTTTTTTATCTTGACGAGCAGTTTTTAAAATTTGTTTGAATATTTCAACTTCAACAAGTTGAGAGCGGTTTAATATAAATGTCGGGTCGTTTTTTTGAGCTTCTACCAAACCTAACAAAATTGGTTCGATTGCTCTTACAACCTTGCCAGTAACTCTTGACATAACAAGAATTGAGAAAAAGTTTGGTTTTCTTTTTGGATTGAAGTGAAAAATATAATTTCCTTTTGGCGGTTCTGTCATTACAGTATTTTCATCACTGTAATCAGCCTCAATACCGTATTTTGTTTCTAACCAATCTTCGTAAGCGTGTTCGTCAATAGCTTTTATGGCAACAGCTACGGCGTGTTTACACCATTCTTCTTTTAACGGGCAATTGCATCTTGCCTCAACTTTATTTTTTTTGAAGATTAAATCTGTGTTATAAGAATCTTGAAAACTTCCTTTTACTTTTCCTTTATAAAAATTTTTTTCAGGAAAAGATTCAAGTATCATATCTTTTGTATAATACTCATAACCACGACGCCAACTTCCTGCTGTGGCGTTTTCTTTCAAATATTTAAAATTAAATTCGGGAACACTCATTTACTAAGGAGAGTCACTTTCTTTTTACTTACTTAAGGGTGTAACAACGGTTTAAGTATTAAATACTATTACTCTTAAGATAGACCGTAATTTGATTATACACGGACAATTTTTAAATGCAAGTAAAAAATACATCAAATGTACGATTTTCAAATTAATTTTGTAATAGTAATATACAATATATTAATAGACGTGGGGGATATGGAAAATGCCACAAGTGGTAAAAAAGAAATCTTATTACGGTAATTACGGCTATCCGCAAGCATACTCTTATGTTGATGTGCCTGTAAAACGTAAACCTAAGAAAAATGTCCAAAATGCTCTACATTCACGAAAAACAAGAAAAAGAAGGGTTAATCCGCTTGCAACTTTAATTTCTCTTACTTTTTTATGTTGCATTGGTTATTTTATTTTGCCTGTTGCATTTAGTCATATTTCAATGCCTTTATTCACAGGAAAACAAAATAATTCTCACGTAAAAGCAAATTATTATAATTTAATGTTTCCGACAACAAATTATTTATCAAATACAACGTTCAACAAAAGACGAGCATTGGCTTCTGTTGAAACAAAAAAGCCTTTGATGACACCTTTATATAAGACGGACGAAATGACTATTCTTACAAGAAGTTTAAAAGAACTTATGAAAAAATATCCGTCAATTCAACCTGCAATAACTGTTTGGGATTTTAATACCGGAAAATATGTTGATATAAACGGTTCAGAAGCATTCCCTGCTGCAAGTATCATCAAGGTTCCTGTTTTAATAAATTTATTTAAAGCGATTGAATCAAATCATTTGTCTATTTATGACGAAATGCAATTGACTAATTATTATAAAGCATCAGGTTCAGGCTCTTTGCAGTATAAACAAAGCGGAAAGATGTTTACAATAAATGATTTGGCTAAAACAATGATAGAAGATTCTGATAATTCTTCAACAAATATGTTAATGGCAAAATTAGGCTCAATGACTTCTGTAAATTCTGCAATAAGAAGTTGGGGTATAAAAAATACTTATGTGCAAACTTGGTTGCCTGATTTAAAAGGTACAAACCATACAACAACAAATGACATGGCGACAATGTTGTTCAACCTTGATAATCCAAACTTTTTAAGTATAAATTCAAGAGAATACATTGTTGATTATATGAGCCATGTTAAAAACGATAGATTAATTCCTCAAGGTCTTGGAAAAGGTGCAACTTTCTTGCATAAAACAGGCGATATCGGAACAATGTTAGGTGATGCTGGTATTGTTTTTATGCCTGATGGAAGAAAATATATCGTTGTAATTATGGCAAAAAGACCATATAATTCGCCACAAGGTAAAAGCTTTATTCAAGAAGCTTCAAAAATGATTTATTCTTATATGGCAAATTTAATGTAATCCGTATTTTTGTTTTAATTTAATAATTTTTTCATAAGACACTTCTATGCAAGATTGAAGTGTCTTATCGTTTTTTGTTTTTTTTGCAATATTTTCAATAACTTCTATTGTTTTATCGTCGCAATATCTGTATAAAAATAAGTTTACGCCTGCTCTGATTGACATTTCACAAGCGTTTTCATAATTATCTAAAGCTTTCATAACCATATCGTCAGAGCAAATAACTCCATCATAAAAAGTTCTTAAGTATGAAATGACATTTTTGCTTAAAGATGATGGAAGAACTTCTTTATCAAAACTCGTACAATGTAAATGTGCGACCATAACTAAGTCTACGAGATTTTTCTCAATGAGAGTTTTAAAAGGTTTTATGTGAGTGTTTTCCATTTCTTCAAATGATAAATCAATTTGAGGTAACACTAAATGGCTGTCGCAATTTGCATCTCCGTGTCCTGGGAAATGTTTTATGCACGGAATAATTCCATTTTGTTGATAAGTTTTTAAAACAACTTCTGCACCTTTTATAACATCATCAGGATTATTCGAAAAAGCTCGTTCTCCGATGATTGGATTTTTTGGATTTGTGTTTGTATCACAACAAGGTGCGTAATTTAGATTAATTCCGTAATTTTTTAATTCGTCTGAAATATCTTGAGTTTGTGTTTTTAAAAAATCCAGTCCTTTTTCATAAGCGTATTTTGGACTTAGATATTTTTTTCCACCCCAAATGTTTTCTGTTCGTTCTACTCGTCCACCCTCTTGGTCAATTGATAAAAAAGGCATGGTTTTAGATTGGCATGCCAAATTTTTTATTAAATTTTTAAAATCATCTATTGAGAGGATATCATCTTTAAAGAAAATAATTCCTCCAATACCTTTGTTTAAGGCTATTTTGAGGTTGTTCCCCTTACAGCCGAGGATAAACATTTGATACAATTTTTGTGTGATTTCCATACAAATAATCATACATTTAATTGAGGTCAAAATGCAAGTTTTTTTGTATGATATATACACAAACGTAGGGGACGGGTAATGAAAAAATTATTAATATTAACAATAGCATCAATTTTTGTGATAACTGCATTCACAATGGACGCTTCTGCAGCAAAAAAATCTTCTAAAAAAATGCAACCGGAAGTTATTGAAGAAATGACAGCAACTATTGATAATTTAACCAAAAAAGTATACGGGCATGCATTGTTATCTCCAGAGGATAACCAAAATTTAATTGAGGTAAAAATCAAATTGGATAACCAAATGCTTTTACTTCCAGACCCGAGTTTAGCGCCTCTTTATTACAAAGCAGGTTATTTGTATAAACAAAGAGATATGAAACAAGAATCTATTGAATGTTTTCAAACCATCTTAGAAAATTTTGCTGATACAGCACTTGCACCAAAAGCAAGAACATCTCTAAGAGCAATGGGTATTCAGGTTGCAGAACCTGTTAAGAAAACATCAGATGAAGAAGAGGAAGAGGAATTTTAGGGATAAATTTTAAATTTACAACTATTAGCGGTTTTGATTTTGTTATCAAAACCGCTTTTTATATAAAAATGATAAAAAAGGGGCGGTACGAGAATACTCGTACCGCCCCTTTTTTATTTATTAAACTTAGTTTAAAGGTTCAACAAAAGAGTCTATCGGCATTTCGCCAACAATTTTTTTGAAATTTTTACCTGGTTTGAATAACGGTCTAATTCTTGCAGGTATTGGCACTGCTTCACTTGTTTGAGGGTTTCTGCCAGTTCTTGCTGCACGTTTGTTTGGTTCAAAAGCTCCAAACCCTACAAAAACAACTCTTCTACCTTTTGCTACGGAGTTTTGAATTGTGTTTAAAAATTCAGTAACAGTTTCATCAACTTTTTTTTGAGGTAAATCAACTTTTTTTGCGACAATTCTTACAACGTCAAGTTTGTTCATTTTTAATCCCTTTCTAATTTATAAAAGTTTTACAAAAGCATGATTATAACAGAGTTTTGAGTGTTTAATATGCCTGTATCTCAATTTTTATATAAAATATAAGATTTATTATACTCTTTTGTTTAAATTTTGCAAGCGTTTCCGCTGTATAAATAACAAAAAACTTTACAAAAAAAGGGTTTTAAGAGGTTTTATTTATAATATTCCTGTTTAATTCTTGCAAATCTGATATCTTTATAGAAATATTGTAATATTTGATATGCGTTATAACCTTGTTTTGCAAGGTTATTTGCACCATGTTGGGACATACCTACTCCGTGTCCGTTCTTTTTGACGTTGCCATCATAGGACGGTACAGAACGAATGTATGGCAAATCTCGTTCCCAAGTTTTTGATTGTCCGCCTGCTGATGCAGAATAATATGCAGGGATAATTTTTAAATCATAAATTAAAACAATTCCGTAAGAATCAGATACGGCTTGATTTGTTTGAGTTGTTTCTGCGGACGCTCCTTTGTATGCTTGGTCTTCGGGTGTGTCTTTTAAGTCATATCCATTTGCTCCACGTTTTCCGAGGTTTGCAAGTGCATAACTTCTTGCTGCAATTGCTTGTGCTTTAAGTGCTTCATATTGCCAACTTGGGGGCATTTCAGCAGGAACAACCCCTTGAATATATTCTTCAATACTTAATTTGTTGATTAAAACAAGTGAGCCGTTTATGTTTTTGATAATAAATATTCCTCGATACCATGAATTTTTTGCACTTACAAAGCCGTTATTTTCTGGGCGTATTGCTAATTCATCGGTATCTAAACTGTAATATTTACTGCCTATTTTTATTAAAATATTATCTTCGTACGCTTTAAATTCATAATTTCTCATCGGTCCAAGTGTATAAATTGTGCGATTTGTATGAGAATTTATAATTCCTGCATAGGTTGAAGCACCTACACGAAAAGAGTTTGTGTTTGTTATTAACCCGATTTTAATAGCGTTAGCAGGTTGAACAAACACAATTAAGCATATTAAAGTTATTAATACTCCCAATCGTTTCATGATTTATAAACTATTTCCCAATAGCATTATAAATCAAACTGATAAAAAAGTTAAATTAGGCTTTCTTTTCATCTTCGTAAGGTTTAATGCCTAATTTGTCAGAAACCCAACCGCCTAATTTTCTTGCATATTTAGGACCGTAAATTGTAGCTAAAGAGTAGCCGATACCTGTGATTAATGCAGGTAATTGTCCCATGCCTTTAGTGTTTTTTGCAAAATCACCGACTTTTGTTGCAACGTTATTTAAAGGTTTTGTGTTTTTTACAAATTCAGGTAGTGTATGCAACATAATATGTTTTGCTGTAAATTTTGCAGACCAACCTAAAGTTTCTTCAACAGCTTTTCTCATTGGAGAAGATGATTTGAAGATTTGAACGGCTGATTTGCACATACCAATTTCATCACCTTGTTTTGCAACGTTTGCAATTAAAGTCATATTTTTCAAAGAATCGCTATTTTCAGAAGCTTTTGAGAAAGAATCTACAACGCCTCTTGCTGCTTCACCCCAACTGTTATCAACTTTTGCTAATTTGTTAGTAACTTTTACAACGTTTCCCAAAGCTGAAAAAGCGGCTAACTTGTCGCCGTTTGTTGCTTTTTTAAGGTTTCTTACTAATGATATTGATTCTGAGATATAATTTGATGACATTTTTATTACACTTTTGCTACTGATTGTTTTTTATTTTCTAACCGAAGTAATATTTTGTTTTTCCGTCTGCGGTTTTGTGGTTGTCGGGTTCTTGTTGGGATTTTGCTAATCCTAATTTGTCTGCAACCCAACTTCCGGCTTTTCTAAATGCATTTGAACCGAGCATTGAACCTACGGTGAATAATGTACCGTAAACAACTGCCGGAATTACTTGGAAAGCTCCGCCTTTTTTATTACAGAAGTTTACCATTGCATCGTTCATTTGTTTTATGCCTTTTATGTTTGCGATGCTTTTGGCATGTTTAATCATTGCACCTTCGACAATGAACATGCCCATAATATCAGAAGATTCTTCAATAAAGGCTCTTGCAGGAGTATCGGATTTTGCAACCCTTATCATTGCACAAGTTGCAGAAATTTGGTCTGTATATCTAGAGGCTTTTACCCCTTTTCTTACAATATTTCCGACTTTACTGCCTTCTGTTGCTTTATTAAATGTATCAACAATTTTTGTACAAAGTTTTGTTGTTGCTTCTGTACCTTGTCCTGAAGCCAACTTTGTAACAAGTTTTGATGCGTGTCCGACTACTGACACGTGCCTTAATATATTTCCATTTTTGGCGGCATCATAATTCTGAGCCAATGAAATTAATGACGATACGTAATTTGCCATTTCCCTACACTATATAATATTTCCTATGTACCTACACATATTATAAAAGTCCGCAAACCCATGAAAAATGCTCTTTTTTGGGGCAATGTTAATTTTTCGTAACATGTGTTATTACTATGAAAGTAATAATTTTATTATAACCATTTCTTTTCACAAATGCAATAATAGTCACAACTACACTTATTATTTTTTAACAAATTTGTTTGTGAGGTTGTTACAGAATTGATATTTTTTAGTATATCTTTGATTTTTTCTTCGTATTCTTCTTTTAATTTTGGGTTAAATTTTATAACTTTTTCATCTTTGTTTTTTAAATCTATATATACGAAAGATAAAGAGTTGTATTCTTTTAAAAGTTTGTCCGTGCAAAGTAAATAAACCATTGTTTGGTAATCGTATTCAGGATTTTTAGGTATAGAACCTGTTTTGTAATCTAAAATATAATAGTCTTCGTTATTTTTTACAAGAGCATCTAAACGTCCGCCAATCCAGTTTTCGCCGAGCTTTTTAGATATTTGATATTCACTTTTTATGAATTCATAATTAAAATATTTTATTGATTTTAGATAATTCCAAAGGGCTTGTTCTTCCGTATTTAATGCTTGTTCAAATTTTGAAACGTCATTACCTTTTAAGAAGTAGTTTGCTAAAGCGTGAATATTTTTACCTTTTTCATAAAAGTATTTATTTTGTGGTAAACTTATCTTTTCAACATACGTGTAAAGATATTTTTGTTTGCATTCTTCAAAAGTTTTTAAAATTGCAGGAGAAATTATCATAAGCTTGCTCCTTTCAATAGTTTTTCAAACATTATACTTTCTGCTTGTTTTTTAGTATTTCCGAAAGATTGTATTTCTCTTGCAACAGTAAATGTAATTTGTCTTTTCGCACGGGTAATTGCAACGTAGAGCAATCTTAGATTTTCAGAAATTAATTCTTTTTTTAATTCAAATTCGGATTTTTTATTGTATTGAGGGTTTAATCCTTTTATTTGTTCAATAAAATCTGTATTTTTTTTCAAATTCATTTGTTCAAAATCAAGTGATAATGATGGTTCTGAAAATTCCGGTAAAAATACGTAATCAAATTCATCGCCTTTTGATTTATGGTAGGTCATAACTTGAATTTTTCCCGCAAGAAATTCTTTGTCGGATTCATCTTCGTCAGAGAAAAACTTAAATCCGCTCAAATTAGGCTTTTTGGCGATAGCAGAAAGTTTTTCCAGTGTTTTGTCAAAGCTTTTATTTGCAGAGAAAAGTCTTTTTATTAGTGTTGAAATCAAGTATACGTTAGATTTTTCTATGTCGCTTTTGTAATAGTGAAGTCCTATTTTTATGGCTAATTCTTCCATTGGTAATTCTGATAGTGTTAACCAAGACAAAACTTCCCAGTAAAACATTGCAATATCTGTGTTCATTGCGTCCACATCTTCAAGAATAAAAGGTGAGGTGCAAGAGTTTATATAAGTTTGTTTGCGTTGTGGATAAAAACCATTTTCTGCAAGTTTTTCGTAAGAAGTTGCTAAAACGTGGTTATCGAATGGGTTTTGAATAATTTTCAAAATAGCCATTATTGTTTGATAAACTCCTTTTTGTTCCAGACATTCAGAACGTGAAATGCTTTTTAATCCTGCATTTGTGATAAATTCTAACCAACTTCCAACTTGATAATTACTGCGGAGTAAAATTCCGACAGTTGCTTTTGGATTGTTTGTTAAAATTTCTTTTATTTTGTTTAATATATAATTTTTTTCTGCAAAAACGTTATCAAAAATGATTGATTTTACTGAATTTTGCGAAATAGGATTTCTGCCCTCAACTGGTTTCATGAAAATTTTGTAGAAGGAATTTTTGTAATTTTCTTCTTTTTCGGCAATCGTAACAAGATTATTTGCAAGTTTCCAGACTCCTTGGCAACATCTTTGAGAACAATCCATTTCAACTGATTGACTTTCTTTTATAAATCTTCTAAAGCCTTCAGTATCAGCATTTGAAAATGTTGTTGTAATAGCTTGATTTATGTCGCCACATCTTATCAAATTCTTATGTTTTCCGCTTAAAAGACCGATTAATCTTTGTTGTATAGCAGAAGAATCTTGTGCTTCGTCCTCAATAATATATTTACAAATATCTTGATAGTATTCCAAAATGTCGGGGTTATTTTCTAAAAGTTTTACCGAGGATAAAAGCATATCGTCGTAATCGATTAAATTAGCAGATTTTAAGGCTAATTCGTATTGTTTATAGAATTCTATAAAGGTTTTAACTTTTGCGTTTTCGACTGTTTCCGGTAAGACTCCTTGACCAAGTTTAAATATTGAAATAGCTCTGTCAAAATCATCAATTTCAGTCTTTTTTAATTTTAAATTTGTAGACACACTTTGAATAATTCCTAATCTTTGTGAATCCTCACAAATTTCAAAATCTGAAACAAGACCTAGTCTTTCATAATTGGAATTATCTTTTAAAATTTTGAGTGCAAGTCCGTGAATTGTGCTTATATTTGGAAGTTTTGTATTTTCTGTATTAATATTTTTAATTCTTTCTCTGAAATTTCTCGCCGCAGATTCCATATAAGTCAGAACAAAAATATTTTCAGGATTTATTCCGTCATTTAATAATTTTATTATTAAAGCTAGTAATATTGTTGTTTTTCCTGCACCAGGGACTGCTGAAATTGCCATTTTCCCAGATTCATATTCTAATACGGGTTTTTGGTCATCTCTTGGGGTGAAATTAAAACCGATTGTAGATTTTTTTTCTGTATCTTCTTTTAAATATTGTTCAATTCCGCCAAAATTTTCAACGCCAAGTCCGTCAAAAAGGCTTGAAAATGCATAGATATATTCTTTCGCACAAAGTACAAGTTTTCTTAATACCCTTGCTGTTTTTTGTGCTGATAATTGAATATCATCTTCAATTGTGTAATTTTCTTTGTTCCAATCTGATTGAAAAACCCATGCGTTATACAAAGGACCTGTATCGTTTTTTATCCATTCGCTTGAAGACACATCTAGCCACAATTGGTATTTTGTTTGAATTTGATTATCAATTATTTTTTGTGGAGTTGCAACAACTAAATCATTGTCTGCAATTTCTACTGTTGAATAAGGATTTTCTGAAATTACCGAGTTTTCAATTTGTTTGATGATTTCTTCGTGTTGATTTTTGATAAATTCTTCCGGGAATACAGCTTCAAAATCTTGTAATTCTTTTATGAAAAATGAAAATTTATTGATTTCGTTTCTATTAATTGATTTAAAAACGAATAATTCTTTGAAAATTTTATAAACTTGTTCTGACATTTTTAAATCAGAACTTTTTAAATCTTCAATAAATTTTTTAAAATTACTATATCTTTTTGTATATTCTTCTAACTTGAATTCATAATCAATAAGGATTTTGTCCTTGTCGAAATTGTCTAAAATATTTTTACAATATTTGATTGGAATTTCTAAAATGTTGTATAAAATTACCCTTAAATCAAAGCTTGTAAGTTCATTTTTTAATTCTGTATTTAGTTTTAAAATTGTTAAAGATGCTAGTACGTATTGATTTTGAATTAGTTTTTCGTTTCCTGAAAGAAATAATAAATTTGCAAATTGGACTTTTTCTTTCAAACAAAATTTCAACATATCGTCAACGATTGGTGAAATTATTGAGATATCGGACGCTTTTACGCCTGATTTAATTAATTCTTCAACTTTTAGAACGGCTAAATCAATCATTGACGCTCTTTTTGATGGGGAAAGAACTGAAAAGTATTTTAATTTTTCTGTTGTTCCGTTAGTAATATTTGAGAATAAATTATTTGCATCATCTATTGTTTTTGTTGATGTCGGTAATGTTTTTGGAGTTTCTCCAAGTAATGTTTCAAATTTTTTATAAATATTTTTGTCTGCACTCAAGTATCCTGTACGGCTTGAACCAAATTTATCACAGGCAACAAAAATATCTTTTAATTGAGGTTTGATAAAACTAATAAAATCAAAGCAAACAGGTGTAATTTCATCTGCATCATCAATAATTAAATATTTTATATTTTTAAATACATCTGCATTTTTGTATAAAAAGTTAAAAAGTAAGGTCTGTCTTAAATAGTCAAAGCTTCGGTAATTTAAGGTTTCTAAAAATAGGGTTT